>CAZWFM010000305.1:0-3072 GCA_964633185.1 uncultured Bacteroidales bacterium
AGGAATTCTTTTCAAGTTTTGTAAAAAAATCTTTATTCTCCAAAAGATTGTGTATCCCTTTTTTTATTTCCGGTGCATTATCAGCAATTATTGCATGTTTATTGGGAGTCAGGCCAAGGCCTTCTGCACCAATGGAAGTAGTAACGACAACTTTCGATCGTGCCATAGCCTCAATGATTTTTATTCTCATACCACTTCCTGCAAATAAGGGGACGACCATTACATGGAAATCTTTATAAAACTCAAATGCGCTTTTAACTTCGCCATGATAATTCACATTGTTATTGCTGAAAAACTTAATAAGCCATGAAGGTGCATTGCGTCCGGCAATGTGAAAAGCAAGTTTGGGTCGATTAGCCTTAATTTCAGTCCAGACATTTTTAATAAACCAGATTAAGCCTTCCTGATTTGGGATCCAGTCGAGTGAGCCAATGTAGAACAGGGAACTTATATTTTCCTGAATGGGGGATTTAACAAAATTGTTTTGCAGGATTCCTGTCGGAATAACTTTACAGGGCTTTGCATTCCCCATATTTTTCAGTTTTAATGCGTCATTTTTTGTAATCGGGATCAACAGATCGTATCTGTTCAATGCATTTTTCTCAAATTTTTCAAGGCGATTTGCAAGTGATCTGAAATAGATCTTTTTAAAGGGATTGGAAATGCTTAGCGCGTATCTTTTCCATATTTCATATTCCACATTGTGTGCACGGTATGAGATCATTGCATTTGAGTATCTTCTGATATATTCAATATAGGGGGTTAAATACAATCCTTCCAGCTGGACTATATCGAATGGTTTTTCTTTTAGCAATTTTTGAAGAGCATTGATAAAACTTTTATCAATAAATCTTATCGCGTTATATGGTTCAGAAGAAAACAGAAAATTAAGAATCAACTTTAGGGGTCTGATCTGCGTGTTTACAGGAAAGAATTGAAAATCGATGATTTGCTTGTACTGATCCGGGATAGTATCAGGATCAGTATAGTGTTTTGCAGTATTCATTGCCAGTACTGTAACCTGATGATGATTTTCTGCAAAACTGGTCGTCAGGTTATAAATTGCTATTGATCCACCATCATTAGGCGGGTAGGGAACCTTATTACATAACTGTACTATTTTCATGACTGATCAACTAGTTTTTAAACAAATCAGTTCTTTTAATGAGGATAATCAAATCTTCGGAAAGTTGATCAATTGTTTTTAGACGTGCTTTTAACATAAGAAATTGAACATAATGTCTGATAAGAACCAACAAGGTTACGGGTGGAATTATAAGAAGCAAAAGTCGAATAAAAAGCCAGGCTTTCTGGTCGACATAATTCTGATATTTAAAATTCGGGAATTCATTTAATTTCGTTCGTATTGATTGATCCTCGTACAAATCGGATTGTTTTATGCTGAAGATAATATTTTTATACAGCCTTTCAAAAAGGATAATGTTACTTATTTCACGTAAACCAACAAGCGATAGCAAATATCCGATAAACTTAATACGGGAGTTTACGTCTTCATCCAATTCACTGATGGCATCACGGAATGAGGTAAGAGAGGCTATTATCTTCTCGTGTTTTATGCTTTTCCCAACGCTAATTCTGGGTTCCTTCTCAAGAACTTCAATGATTGATACTTTTCGGAATCCTATTAATTTTTTAAAGAAATTTGTGTAAGTGTCAATATTCAATATTGCAGCATCTGTAGTTGCTTTGTATGTGAGAAAAACTCCCGTAATGAAAAAGACCATAGTTGAAATCCACATACCCTGATAATCAGGCAAATAGCTTTCTCTAACGGACTTTTCTCCAATCAGAGAAATAATGTAGTAAAAAATAAAAAACAAGGTAGAAATTACGAGTGGTAAACCAAGTCCTCCTTTTCTGATAATAGCTCCCAGTGGAACTCCTATAAGCAAGAAAACAAAGCAGGAAAATGCAATGGTGAATTTACGCTGGGTTTCTATTTCGAATCTTCTTAAACGTTTGATCTTTGCTTCGATAGACTGGATGCTGTTTGATACATAGGTTCTTGTAGAACGTGCATAGGAAAGGGCTTCATTCAAGATAATATCCTGTTCTTTGATCGTCAGTTGTGTAAAAAGACTGTCATAATAGTAAGCACTTGCCTGTTTGAAAGTATCTGGTCTTATTTTTTTCAAAGTTTTAACTTCTGTAATCTTCTCAATATTCTCATTCGTGTCGGCTTTATAAAGTGTATCATAAAAGTGTCCGTAAGATGAATCAATACCAACCATTAATGAATCAAGTTTATTTAGCAAGGTATCCTCTATGATAGCCCGACTGCTATCTCCGATTAATCCTTTGAATTCCGGGCGAGGAAAATTGTATCTGGCTTTTCCTGATGAATCGGGAAGTGGTCTTGGATAATTTCTTCTAGGATTGGATACGTAATGTCGTTTTCGGAAATAATTTCCTGTGATAAGTGTATTAGCCAGTATTTTTTCTTTTAAGGAAATCTCCTGTTGAATTGAATCAGCCATAATTTCCAATTGTGACAAATTCAGCATTGAATAATGATTCCTGAATAAATTCTCATCCGTACGGGTTAATGAAAATCCAACCAGTTCAATGATCATTTCCTGCTCGTCAAAAGTATCATATCGGTGCGGATAGGTTTTTGTTCTTCGCGATTTTCTGTCACTTTCCACTTCATTATAACTGTATCCGTTATAAAGAGTGAATATAAGATATCTCTCATCTGAAGTAACAATCATTTTACCTGAATCTGCGATGATTACGTTTGTATTGCCTCTGCGTTGAGTATGATCATAAATCTTTACATCATAAAGCATATTTGTGTTTTGGTCTTTTTTGTCTACACGAAGACTGAATCCTTCGATACCATTATAAAATGAACCCGGGACAATTTGAATTTCAGGGCGCTGATTACGAACATCATATAGCAATGATCTCATTTTCAAATTCGTATATGGCAGCACTTCATTTGCAAAAAAGAAAGCACCAATACTGATAAATAGTATCAGAATGATCAATGGCAGCATTATTCTTTGCAATGATATACCTGAAGCTTTCATTGCTGTTAACTCGTAATAC
>CAZWFM010000306.1:0-1741 GCA_964633185.1 uncultured Bacteroidales bacterium
TATCTGTTATCGTATGTTCTATATACTCACGACCAAATACCCAACTGGTTACAAATCCGAATCCAATAACCCCTATTGCTGCCATTGTCTGGTTTAGTATTTCAAAGTATCCTTCCCAGGTATTTTCCCTGAAAAAATTGGCTTTGGCTGCCACTATTCCAAGTTTAGAAGCTATTTCCGGATGTTGAGCCAGCAACATTAATAATCCCATCATAAGCGGAATGAAGATGAATAAACATACTGTAATTAATACTATCTTCGATCTGCGAAGCTTCATCATCTCTGTTACAAAAGTGGCTGATAGATTTTTCATTGTATACCTCCATTCGATTTTATGGTTCGTAAAAAATACGACTCCAGATCCTCTTCTGTCACATGTATAAGTGTGGGCGGAAAGCCGGCGTTCACAAGAAGGGTTGCAACTTTCCCCGGATCATTGATCGCCGATTCATCCGAGATCTTTATCCTTTTTTCTTCCAGTTCACAACTTTTAAATCCATTTTGTTTTAGCAGGGAATATGCTCTTTTCAGGTCATTGGTCTGGATGAATAGCTGTTTCTGGCACAAGGAATTCAGTTGATCAGTATCGATCTCCTTCACCATTTTCCCTTCGTGTATGATCCCTATACGTGTTGCAAACCTGGAAATTTCGCCCAGTATATGACTTGATATAAATATTGTAACACCCTGTTTTATAGCCAGGTCACTCAACATTTCTCTTATATCGTGTATGCCGGCAGGATCCAAACCATTGGCCGGTTCATCCAGTATGAGTATTTCAGGGTTATGGATCAATGCCTTTGCAAGTCCCAGCCTTTGTTTATTGCCCAGTGAAAGATTCTTTGCTTTTCTGTTGCTGTATTGTTTTAACTGAAGCCTGTCGATAATCTTGATCACCTCATTTTTATTATGAATAAACCTTAAACGCCTTATCATCTCCAGGTTTTCCCGTACCGTGAGGTTTGCGTAGGAATAAGGAATTTCAACCAGGTAACCGATCTTTTCCCATAGCTTGTTATGGTTTGCATGCACTTTTTCTCCCAGGATGAATGCCTTGCCTGAAGTAGGACGTATCATTCCGAGGAGCATTCGTATGGTGGTTGTCTTACCGGCACCGTTCAGGCCCAGAAAGCCGTAAATTTCTCCTTTTCTTACATTCAGGTTTAATGCAGTAGCTGCTTTTACCTCACCATATTCTTTCGATAAATCCACTGTTTTGATAATGTCTTCCATTCTTTGTCTTATTTGGTCAATAAATTTCTTTTTAATACCGAACGTTCGGTTTGTTACAGTGTAAAAAAAGATTACACTTTCAGGTTCTCATATACTGTATCAAACGCCGATGCGAGACTATCCCGGTAGATGGCTTTTTTGTGGTTGTTCAAATACCTGATAAAAACGCCATCGGTACAATACAAAAACAGGTTAGCTATTTTTTTGTTTGAGGCTGATGACTTGATCTCACCTCTTTCTTTGGCATGTTTTATCACCTTTTTCCAGGCGTCAAGGGCATTGGTATATACCTCCAATTCCATTTCCATAAATTCCGGGAACCTGGCAATAGCCTCAAAAAGAATAAAGAACAGGTTGAGAGAAATTGCTTCTTCTTCCGAACTGTCTACCAGACCATATAATTGTTCAAAAGACCGGTCTATAAAATCAAGGTATTGATTGTAAAAGCTATATAGTGAATCCTGTGGAAATTCAGAATAATCAATCCTGCCCATGGAAAAAAACAAGC
>CAZWFM010000306.1:1841-3072 GCA_964633185.1 uncultured Bacteroidales bacterium
AGTGAATCCTGTGGAAATTCAGAATAATCAATCCTGCCCATGGAAAAAAACAAGCCGGCTATTTCCCTGAACAGATCTTCCTTACTGACAAAATAGTGGTAAAAAGCACCTTTTGACAAACCTGTTTTCGCGACAATTTCCTTCATGGTAACTTCTTTATAGCTCTTTTGCAGAAAGAGCAATAAGGAAGTCTTAAGAATATGTTCCTTCGTTTCATTCATAAACCGACCGTTTGGTTTGCTAATATACAACATATTTTTTATTTCCAATAAAAAACGAATCATTCTTAGCAAAAAGAGGTGCCTCATTGTGCTCTCTCCGCCAATGCAGCTTATGTTAACTTTTCAAAAGCAAAAATTGCATTAAAACCAACTCAGATCTATCAGGTTCAACATTATACAAAGGAAGTAACAATTGTAACAAATGGTTCAAATCCCGAAGTTTGGTAACAGGTGGCAATTGAAGAGCCGGAAACAATACTTGTTCGGCAGGAATTATTAAATTAAGTAGATATTATGAATATTCTTCTATTGAAATATGCATTTCATCGAAGCCAGCAAAGCTTTAGTAAAAGAATACCAACCATTATTCTTTCAGATACGTAATTACAGTAAATACAACTACTATGGATGATAATATGGAAAACAGGAAACGAAGGTCTGGTCTAAAAGAACAGATGCTGGTTATTGTAAATATGGACTGGAATCGTGCTTATGTAGCATCCATAAAGGCATTGAGAAAGCATAACGACAAGATACAGTATTCCGCAAAATGTGAGCTGACAGATTCTTTTATTGTGGGTATTGCCAGGGATAAAAAACAACTGAGCAAGTATATGAATGAGATGGCCACATTGGTCGAAGAATATATGCCGGGTAAATCACCAGCCGACACTTATCTTATTGCCGGCACAAACTGGATCCCGAATTAATCCTTCTTCATTCGAAAACCGATAGGTTTTCCGTCAACATCTTTCCATTTTTTTCTTGTTAGCTCAGAATTACTCAGCATCCCCCAACTCACATACCTGAGCGCTCCGTGTTTTCATCTCATTGTATCATTTCATTCTTAATGCTCCTTTTTACAATCATTTTGAACTGATTCCGGATACCCAAATACAATACAAGGTATCTCAATTCCCATTATCCCATTCCGCGATCAAAGGATGCGGATAAGTGAAAGGTGCATACCCCGGTTTTTCTGTCTGATTATAATAATCCCTGTTTTCCTT
>CAZWFM010000307.1:0-3056 GCA_964633185.1 uncultured Bacteroidales bacterium
ATTTAGGAGCCACGTTTTTTATAAGTGAATTGGTATTGTTTTCTCTGGTCATAATCCGATTTTTATCAGTTTGATTAGTAAAGTGAGATTTAACAGCAACAACTTCAGAATCAAAATATATAAATTTCCCCCATTCTCCAATTTTATCTTCTGGCGAAAGCCAGATACTATCGCCAATAACATCCTGTTCTGACTTACAATCTTTGTTTCCGTTTTCCAGTTTTTCACAGACGCAAATGAATTCATGTAACAATCAATTAAAGCTCATACAATATTAATGTATTTTAGCAATCATATTTCCATGAGAATGATTGTTAAAACAGATTTTCAAAAAGGCATACTCTTTGCATCCTTTACAGCATTATTATGGGGATTCCTGGCTATTGTACTTAAAATTTCTCTGACAAATTGTTCTCCTGTCGAGATAACGTGGATTCGATTTATCATTGCTTTTACCATTCTTAGTATCTATTTATTGATCCGTAATCCTTCATCGTTTAAAATATTCCTTCACCCTCCGCCTTTGTTGATCCTTGCGAGCCTATGCCTGGGCTTCAATTACCTCGGTTTTATAACTGGCATCCATTTTACAACACCCGGAATAGCACAAATATTCATACAAACAGGTCCTGTCCTTCTTGCTCTTTCAGGATTTTTACTTTTTAAAGAAAAAGCATCTTTTCGTCAGATCATCGGTTTGCTTCTTGTATTCGGAGGTCTTACGATTTTCTATCGCGACCAGATACTTATGTTTGCTGAGGATACTAACAGGTATCAGAGAGGTGTTTTATGGACAGTATTCGGAGCAATAATGTGGGCCGGTTATGCCGTGTTTCAGAAGCAACTTGTGAAAACATATCATCCCCTGGAATTAAATCTTATCCTTTTCGGACTTCCTGTTATTGGATATTTTCCCTTTGTAGATTTTCAAATTATCAAATCAGCTTCTGCCATGGAATGGGGTTTGTTTTTGTTTTTAGGATGCAACACTCTTTTCGCATACGGATCCCTGGCCAATGCATTCAAATTTCTTGAAGCAAACAAGGTGAGCGTAATCGTTACTCTGAATCCCATAATTACCATCTCTGTCATGAGTATTCTTACTCTTCTGAATGTTGATTGGATTGTTCACGAAAAATTTACCCTGGTATCTATTGCAGGGGCATCACTTGTTATTTTTGGTGCTGTATTGACCATTCTTAAAAAAGCGGAAAAAAATAAATTCTTTTTGTAGCAATTGAGCTAGTTTTGTGGTTCTTTTTCAAAGTACATGCGTCAATTGTTAAAAGACATATGGGATGCCATTCGTGGTTTTGAGCATGATTATACTACCATAAAACTTCGAAAAGCAATTTTATTGCTTTCTATTCCAATGGTAGCAGAAATGCTCATGGAATCGTTCTTTGCCATTCTTGACATTTATTTTGTGTCAAGGCTGGGAGATGAAGCTATTTCAGTTGTAGGTCTTACCGAGTCGCTGATGACTATTGTATATGCTATCGGTGTAGGCCTTGCAATGGCAACAACTGGTATTGTTGCCCGGCGGGTGGGAGAAAAAAGAGACAGGGATGCCTCCATTGCTGCTTCACAGGTTATTATTCTGGGATTACTGATCTCATTAATTATTGCCATTCCTGGAATTGTTTTTTCGAGGAAAATTCTTGCCCTGATGAATGCTGAACCAAAAGTGATAGAACTTGGATTTTCATTCACACGGATCATGCTCGGCGGAAATTTTGTCATTATGCTGCTGTTTATTAATAACGCAATTTTCAGAAGTGCGGGAGCCCCTGCACTTTCAATGAGAGTATTGCTTGTGGCAAATGCAATCAATATAGTGCTTGATCCCTGCCTGATATTCGGGATCGGTCCCTTTCCTGAACTAGGTGTTACTGGTGCTGCCATTGCAACAAACATAGGTCGCGGAACAGCAGTACTTTATCAGTTTTATCTTCTGTTTAAACACAGATCAAGAATTGATTTAAGACTTTCTGATTTTGTATTGCGTATTAAGGTGATGCTAAAAGTCATATATCTTTCCGGTGGAGGTATATTACAGCATCTTATCGCCACTTCCTGCTGGATTATTCTGTATCGTATTCTTGCCAACTACAAAAGCGAAGTGATAGCCGGGTATACTATAGCTATCCGTGTTTTTGTTTTTTTCCTGCTTCCTGCATGGGGATTCAGCAATGCAGCTTCTACACTTGTCGGTCAAAACCTGGGAGCAAATAATCCGCGAAGAGCGGAACAGGCCGTATGGTATACTTCGCTGGTAACCAGTATCTATATGTCGATTGTCATGTTGGGATTTCTTCTTTTCCCTCACTATTTTATCACACTTTTTTCTGATGGAGGCAAATCCTATGAAGTTGGTATTGCCTGTCTTCAGATTATGGGTTACGGTATGGTTTTTTACGGTTTCGGGATGATCATTTCGCAGGCATTCAATGGTGCAGGTGACACATATACACCTTCAGTGTTAAACTTTATTTGTTTCTGGTTAATCGAAATTCCCCTTGCCTACTACCTGGCTAGAAATGCAAACATGGAAGAAAACGGGGTATTTTATGCAATACTTATTTCCGAGTCTTTTCTGGCTATCTTAGGTATTCTGGTATTTTTAAGAGGAAAATGGAAATTAAGGACTGTTTAATGATGAGGGTTTCATCTGAATTTTCTAACTTTTCAAAAAGTCGATGAAACATGGAACAATTAAATAGTGATCTTTTTAGTTATCTGATCCTTCCAATACTTATCATAATGGCCCGAATTGTTGATGTATCTTTGGGAACTCTGAAAATTGTTTTTATATCGAAAGGATACAAATATTTGGCTCCCCTTCTCGGTTTTTTTGAAGTACTTGTCTGGTTACTGGCCATAACAAAAATCTTTCAAAACCTTGACAACTGGGTCTGTTATGTCGCTTATCCCCTGGGATTTGCATTGGGAAGTTATATAGGAATGATCCTTGAAGAAAAACTTGCTCTCGGAGTGCAACTGATCAGGATCATTACACGAAAAGATGCTTCAACACTCACAAAAGTCTTACGTGA
>CAZWFM010000308.1:0-3055 GCA_964633185.1 uncultured Bacteroidales bacterium
TAATACTGTTGAAATACATCTTCCTCCTCTGCGTGAAAGAACCGGTGATATTGCTCTGCTTTCGGATCATTTTTTGAAAGCATATGCAAAAAAATATAAGAAAGCCATAAGCAAAATCAGTCAGACAGCAATGAATATATTAAATCATCATAGCTGGCCGGGAAATGTCAGGGAATTACAGCATGCTCTTGAACGTGCCGTAATTATGTGTGAATCAAATACACTTGAACAGGATGATTTCTTCTTTTCAAATCAAAAGAAAAAACAAGAAGATGTTGCATTAGAAACCTACAACCTGGATGATGTGGAAAGAAAAATAATTGTCAAGGTATTGAAACAAAACCAGGGAAATATTACTCAAGCTGCCAAAGAGCTGGGATTAACCCGAACTTCTCTTTACCGAAGAATGGAAAAATATGATCTTTAAAAATTTTAGGTTTAATCTCATTTTAAGAGTAATATTTCTTACTGCCTCCATCTTTCTGTTTTATTACTCTTTTTCAACCGACTATTTTTTTACACCAATAATTGTTGGCGCAGCAATTATTTTTGAGGTTTCATCCCTTGTCAGGTATATCGATAAAACCAATCGTGAACTTACATCTTTTCTTGAATCTATTCGTTTTAATGAATTTACAAGGACTTTTAAAATGGAAGGTCTGGGTTCTTCATTTAATGAACTAAATGAAGCTTTTAATGAAGTCATTAATGATTTTCAACGTGTACGATCTGAAAAAGAGGAGCATTTCTATTATTTGCAAACCATACTTCAAAATATTGATATTAGTCTTATTGCGTATCAAAGCGATGGCACAATTGAATTGATAAACAAATCCGCTAAGAAACTATTTCAGGTATCAGGTCTGACAAATATTAAAGGACTGGAAAAGCTTAGCAAAGAACTTGTTGATGTTTTATTTAAAATAAAACCCGGACAAAGTGAACTTGTAAAGGTTTATGATGAAGACGATTTTCTCCAACTGGCAATTTATGCTACTATCATTAAAGTGAAAGATAAAATTATTACACTGGTCACAATAAAAGACATTCAACACGTTTTGGAAGAACAGGAAACGGAAGCATGGCAAAAACTGATTAGAGTACTAACTCATGAGATCATGAATTCAATCACCCCAATTTCCAGTCTTTCCTCAACACTTAACAATCTTCTAAGTCAGTATTCATATGATGAACAAGGCAAAACACCGGTGGAAAATGAAAGTCTTACGGAAATTGAAAAGGCCCTTCAAACCATTAATAAAAGAAGTAACGGACTTTTGCACTTTGTGAATACCTATAGAAATTTAACACGAATTCCCAAACCCAGCTTTAAGATCTTCCAGATTGAAGATCTGTTCTCCAACATTAAACTATTAATGGAAAAAGAACTGAATAAAAAAAATATAAAACTTATTCTGAACATTGAACCACCACAGCTTGAAATTACTGCCGACGAACAATTGATAGAGCAAATATTAATTAACCTTATCAAAAATTCAATCGATGCTCTGAAAGGAAGAGATAATGCCGAAATTCACTTAAATGCCTATTATAATAAGCGCGGCCATTTTACTATACAGGTGACTGATAACGGACCCGGAATAATCTCTGATGTTCTTGACAAAATTTTTATACCGTTTTTCACAACAAAAACCAGTGGTTCAGGAATCGGTCTGTCTTTATCCAGGCAAATTATGCGCCTGCATGGCGGAACAATAACTGCGCATTCAAAACCTGAAGAAGAGACAATATTCACCTTAACGTTCTGATGCTTTTATTGTTATTGTTCTATTTCCAACCTGAATACTATCCCCTGCCCTGAGCTTGGCCCTTTTCCTGGTTTCAATTTTATTGTTTACCCATACTTTTCCTCTATCAACGAGGATCTTTGCATGAGCTCCGCTTTGAGCCATATGAAGTAATTTTAATAATTTGTTCAATTCAATATATTCACTTTTCAGTTTGAAGTCTTCAGATTTCATACTATTCAGCATAAAATTATTTTTAAAAATAATCGAAATTGCAGCAGATCCTTACCATTTCTGCCATAAAAAGTCAGAATGACATGTTTTGTTCCTGTTTCCGGATAAATGCAGTAAAAAAAATCAAACATTCTGTCAGTGTCCATCATAGAGATGCATTAAAATGAATAGAAACATTTAGCTATTACATATTGTTAATCAATACATTACATTTTATATATATTTATATATCTATATACTTATATATTTTGGTATGTTATTTGAGGTGATTATAAATAATCATATACTATAAATAGTTACAATATGGCATTAGAGCATTTAACAAAAGAAAGTTTTAAAGAGAAAGTATTTAACTTTGAAACGAATAAAGAATGGAAATTTGAAGGTCAACGACCGGCAATTATTGATTTTTATGCAGACTGGTGTGGACCATGCAAAATGGTTACCCCTGTTCTTGAAGAATTGAAAGAGGAATATGGGGATAAAATTGATATTTTTAAGGTGAATACGGAAGAAGAGCGTGAAATATCTGCCATGTTTGGAATACAAAGCATCCCAAGTTTACTGTTCGTTCCTGTTAACGGACAGCCCCAGATGGCAATGGGTGCCTTACCCAAAGAAACTTTCAGAAAGGCAATTGGTGATGTATTGAAAGTGAACTAATGTTAAGAATAATCAAAAAGTATTTTCTTACGATAACACTTACAGCAATTGGTATTGCCGGAGGGTATTTATATTGGAGGTTTATCGGATGTAATTCCGGTTCCTGCCCTATAACTTCAAATTGGTATACAAGTATTATAGCCGGAGGTTTGATAGGTTATTTGGTTGGAGATTCGATACATGATTTTCTTAAGAAAAAAAATAAGCCGAAACATATTAAAAACTGAATACATAAATTAAGACAACCTTCATCCTGAAGAGCTAAGTATTGTCAGAATGATTGCACAAAAATCTTTTTAACATGAGTTACTATTTCTCAAAAACAATTAATAAAACATATGAACAAGCACACTCATATGTTGAAGAAAAATTAAAGACGTATGGCTTTGGTATTGTAACCGAACTGGAAA
>CAZWFM010000309.1:0-3053 GCA_964633185.1 uncultured Bacteroidales bacterium
TACGTGAAGCAGATGCATATACTATTGCAAACGAACCCATTGCATCCATAGATCTTATGGAAAGAGCCGCAGGTCAGCTGGCAGAATGGATTGCATCGAAATATACACCCGAGTCCCGCTTCAGGATCTTCGCAGGTCCGGGGAACAATGGCGGTGATGCCTGGGCGCTGGCAAGATTGCTTTGGAATAAAGGGTATAAACATATTACATTCTTTTTACTGGATACCGGCAGATCAGTATCTTCTGACTCAAAAATAAACAGGGCCAGACTCGAAAAGGAAACGGATATCCCGGTTCATGCAATTTGCAATACAAAGGATTTTCCTGAAATAGAAGCCAGTGATATTCTAATAGATGGTCTCTTTGGTTCAGGTTTGTCCGGATCACCGGATGGTCTTGCTTTCGAATTGATACAGTATATGAATGGCAAACAAAAACTGGCACTGATAGCAATTGACGTTCCCAGTGGCTTGTTTTGTGAAGACAATTCCAGGAACGAAAAAGAAAGCATACTTCAGGCTACCTATACCCTTACGTTTCAATTTCCCAAATTGTCTTTCTTTTTTGCTGAAAATTCAAACTATGTTGGAGAATGGGTTGTTTTGCCCATCGGGCTGCATCCGGACTTTATTGCAAAAGAGAATACCATCTACCATTATATGGTTGAAAGTGATGCAACCGGTTTGTTGCAACCCCGGAAAAAGTTCTCTCATAAAGGCACGTATGGTCATGCTTTGCTTATTGCGGGCAGCTACGGGATGATGGGAGCTGCTGTTCTGTCTGCGCGCGCAGCTCTTAGATCAGGAACCGGCCTTCTTACGGTACATACTCCGAGAAGAGGAGTTGAGATTTTACAAACTGCCGTACCCGAAGCTCTCTTGAGTATTGATGAATCAGATATCCTGTTTACAGGACATACTCTTCCGGAAAAATACTCATCTATAGCCATAGGACCCGGCATAAATCAAAAAACTAACACAAGAAAAGCTTTGGTTGGTTTATTGCAGGATGTTAAAGTCCCCCTGCTAATAGATGCAGATGGCTTGAATATTCTTGCTTCTTTGGAAAATTGGCAGGAATTGTTACCCGAAAACACAATTCTTACGCCTCACCCGAAAGAATTTGAGAGACTGTTCGGAAAATTTGAAGATAGCTTTTCCAGAATGCAGTTTCAGCGAACATTTTCAATAGACCATACATGTGTGGTTGTATTAAAAGGTGCTAATACATGCATTACAGCACCTTCCGGTGAAATATGGTTTAATACTACCGGCAATCCGGGAATGGCCACCGGAGGAAGTGGAGATGTGCTTACAGGTATTATTCTTGGATTGCTGGCACAAGGTTATTCAATCAGTAATGCAGCAATGCTTGGTGTTTATATTCATGGAATGGCCGGTGATATTTCTGCCAAATATTGCGGGCAACATGGTTTAATTGCTTCCGATATTGTTGACAATATTGGATGTGCTTTTTGCGTATTAGAAAAAAACAGGAAATGAAAAAAAATAATAGTCTGATCTTAACAATCTTCTTTATTGCCTGTTCGTCTTCAAGCAATATTCATGTTACGAACATACAAGACCTGGCATCATACCAGGAAAACAGCATGATTTATTCTATTCCACGCACTCGTCTGGTCCTGACTGCCACAGCCATAAGACATTATACGGTGCCAGGGCCCTATAACAAATATGCAGAAAAATTTTTAGGAATTGAAAATGCGCCCTCTATTTCAGAAACAGAATGGGAGCTGAATACGATTGCACTTACTTCCGGTCAGCAACCGGATCCGGATTATTATTTCTCTGTTCAAACGAATGATCCTGAACTGGTATTGCAGAAGTTTATGATGCTTACCGGGGAAGGAATGATTCTGAAACCCGATGAAAACAATCCGATTGTGCAGTTTGAGGGAATTTTTGATGAAGGACCGGAACCGATCCATTTTAAAGATATTTCAGTTAAGAGAAACCTGATCGAACCGGGAAGCCGTGCAAAATCTGCTGAGAAGAAAACAACTGTCGATCTTCCGGTTACGGGACAAAACAGGGGTGCCAAATCAATTGAGCAAAAGGCACAAGAAGCAGCCAATTTTATTATAAAAATTCGTAAAAGAAGGTTTAAATTGCTGGCAGGACAGTATGAAGTTTTTCCAGAAGGGCAAGCTCTGGAAATAAGTGTTCAGGAATTGAATCAACTTGAGGAAGAATACGTCTCTTTATTTGCAGGCAAAACATACTCCGATACAATCACAAGATCTTTTTACTATGTACCTCAGGTCAATCAGGAACCGGAACGATATGTTTTCTTCCGGTTTTCAGATGAGACGGGCTTTCATGATGCTTTGGGGACAATCGGGAAACCTTTGGTTTTGGAATTAAGAAACATGCATTTTACTGAAGTTTTGCATGCTATGCAGTTTCCGCTAAGCGGTCCAACGTATGAAAATGTCTTATTTTACAGGATACCTGACATGGCTTCGGTTAAAGTATTTTACAGCAGCAATACAATCCTTGAGGCGGAAGTAAAGATCTTTCAGTATGGATCCGTTGTTCCATGGAGTGTTTTAGGAAAGTGAAGGAGCAGTTTTGAGTTTGGAGTTTGGAGTCGGAAGATGGGAAAATGGGAAGATGAGAAAGTGGGAAGGTGGGAATTAAAAATTAAAAATTAAGAACCGGAACGAAGTGAAGCTCGGCAAAGCCAATTAAGAATGTAAAGCAGAAGTTGGTGAATTGAGAAGATGAGAGGGTGAGAAGATGGAAAAATGAGAAAGTGAGAAGTTGAGATGGTTGCTGGTTAAAAGGTCATTGGGTTTTTAGGTTATTGGGTTATTGGATATTGCCTGCCAGCCATAGGCTGGTAAACCGGCCACAAGCAGGAATATTAATTTGGATTAGTATTCGGTTTTTGGTGTGCCTACAAAATAATATCTGGTGAAGGTTAATTCAAAGAATACTCCCTGTAAGGGAGTTATTATTTCAGCCCGGGGTGAAACCCTTCGAGTGTTCGAAACATCGGATTCTACTCTTTTAAATTACAATTATATATGA
>CAZWFM010000310.1:0-3051 GCA_964633185.1 uncultured Bacteroidales bacterium
TCACCGTTTAAGATCATATTAAAACCTTTAATGGTGTCTTCTATTGATACAAGAACGCCCGCCATTCCGGTAAATTGTTCCGCAACATGGAAAGGCTGTGAAAGGAACCGTTGTACTCTCCTGGCTCTATGCACTACCAATTTATCTTGTTCCGAAAGTTCATCCATGCCTAATATAGCGATGATATCCTGCAGTTCGTTGTATCGCTGCAATATTTCTTTTACGTTTTGAGCGGTTTGATAATGATCATCTCCAACAATTTCCCGCGACAGAATACGTGAGGTTGAGTCCAGTGGATCCACAGCGGGATAAATTCCCAACGAAGCAATTTTACGGCTTAGCACGGTTGTTGCATCCAGGTGTGAGAAGGTTGTTGCAGGGGCGGGATCAGTAAGATCATCGGCAGGAACATAAATTGCCTGAACGGAAGTGATAGATCCTCTTATGGTAGAAGTGATACGTTCCTGCATAATTCCCATCTCAGTAGCCAGGGTTGGTTGATAACCAACAGCAGAAGGCATACGACCTAACAATGCAGATACTTCTGAACCAGCCTGGGTAAATCGAAAGATGTTATCAACAAAAAACAAAATATCACGACCGCCGCTTTTTTCATCCCCGTCCCTGAATGATTCGGCTACCGATAAGGCTGACAATGCTACATTTGCACGTGCTCCGGGAGGCTCGTTCATTTGCCCGAAAACAAGCGTTACCTGTGATTCCTTTAATACTTCATGATCAACTTTGGAAAGATCCCAGTTGCCTTCTTCCATGCTCTTTAGAAATTCCTTCCCATATTTAATAACTCCTGATTCAATCATTTCACGCAATAAATCGTTTCCTTCCCTTGTACGTTCGCCAACTCCTGCGAAAACAGACAAACCTGAATACCGCTTGGCAACATTGTTAATAAGTTCCTGAATAATCACGGTCTTACCAACCCCTGCACCACCAAATAGGCCTATTTTCCCACCTTTAGAATAAGGTTCGAGCAGATCAATAACTTTAATTCCAGTAAACAAAACTTCTGTTTTGGTTGATAATTGATCAAACTGAGGGGGTTTATTATGTATACTATACCCATTCTTCTTATCAAGCGTGCCCAAACCATCAATTGCTTCTCCTGTAACATTAAGCAAACGTCCGCGAATCTGATCTCCAACAGGCATAATAATCGAGCTACCCATAGCTTTTGCAATCATTCCCCGTTGTAAGCCATCCGTAGAATCCATGGCAATTGCACGTATGGTATTTTCCCCAATATGTTGCTGACACTCAACGATCAATTTAATATCATCATCTTTATGAATTTCTAAAGCTTCATGTATTTCCGGCAAATTATCACCTGATTTTTCAAAACTAATATCAACTACAGGTCCGATTACCTGTGTTACAACTCCTGTTAATTCAGCCATTTCTTCATAAGAATTTTATTGATTAGCAAATGTAGTACTTTATTATTTCCTGCTAAATTAAAGTTAAGGAAATTGGTTAAATCAACAAGCTCAAGATGCAAAATTGTATGAAAGAAATAACGATTCACATTTTGCATAATAGATCATAATTTCCTGATCTGGATTTATGCATTATTTCAGGCAAATTGCATAAAGTACATAACTTAAATATGATTACTGGAAGTTTTAAAATTGTTACTTAATCAAAGAATATATATTTTTAACGCCTGAAATTCGGTTAATGATCAAGCTTCATATAACTTTTCGATAAAATCACGTATAATTGAAAGATTTTTAATCGGTACGCTATATTTTAATGGATAAATTGATCTTTTTTGTTGATGATGATAAGATGATGCTCAATTTGATGGAGTATACTTTCAAATGCAGGGAAGGATTTGAAGTAAAATCTTATTTTTCAGGTGAAGAATGCATTCAAAATCTCAATCTGAACCCGGAACTCATCGTACTTGATTATTACCTTGGTACTGATTCTGAAAACACAATGACTGGGCTGGATACACTTAAAGAGATCAATAAACTAAATGATCAGATACCGGTTGTGATTTTAAGTCGTGAAAAGGATAAAGATACAATAGCCGAGTTTAAAAGAGAAGGAGCAATGAAATATGTGGTGAAAGACGATTATTTCATTGATACACTTATTGATACTATTGAAGGTCATTTTACTACTGTTGAATAATTCGGATAATCCAGCCTGACAGTATAATTCCCAACCTTATTTTTCTTTTTTTATTCTGATAAATATTTCTACTTTTGCACGACTTTAAATGGTGGAAGTTGAAACTTGTAAATCAATATATTATACCTTTTACAGGTTTAAAGGAGGGAGCACATGAGTTTAAATTCAATTTTAATGAACAGTTCTTTAATAAGTACGAGGTTCTTGAGGCTGATGGAGGAAAAGTTATCGCTTTCGTTGTATTGATCAAAAATACAAATATGATGAAGCTCGATATTTTGTTAAAAGGTACTCTGAATATTCAATGTGACCGATGCCTGGAATCATTTGATTATCAAATCTACCATACCGGTAGCATTGTTATTAAGTTTGGAGAGAGTGTAGAAGAAAGTACCGATGAAATCTGGGTGTTGCATCCAAATGAACACGAAATCAACCTGGAACAATATTTTTTTGAGTGTATTAGCTTAAGTCTTCCAATTCAAAGGATGCATCCTGAGGATAATCATGGAAATTCAGGGTGCAATACGGAGATGTTGAATATTTTAAACAAACATAATTTAGCTGTATCAGAAATAAAAAAGGAACATGATCCCAGATGGGACAACCTGAAAAAATTATTGAACAATACGTAAAAAATAACAAAATAAAATGGCACATCCTAAGCGTAAAATATCAAAACAAAGGAGAGATAAAAGAAGAACACATTACAAGGCAGCAGAACCAACACTTGTAACATGTCAAAATTGCGGGGCTACAATACAGTACCACAGGGTTTGCCCGGAATGTGGTCATTATAAGGGCAAATTGGCAATTGAAAAGGAATCTACTATTTAATTTACCAAGTTGATTCCTGATGAGAATTGGAATTGATATATTAGGAGGCGACTTTGC
>CAZWFM010000311.1:0-3039 GCA_964633185.1 uncultured Bacteroidales bacterium
TAAGGGCTACAACTCATATATAATTGTAATTTAAAAGAGTAGAATCCGATGTTTCAAACACTCGAACAGGTTGGGACGAGCTCGTAAACTCGGTTCCCCGTAGCTTGTCGGGATGAGTTCGACTAACAATTTTCAGCTTGACTGTTTATTTATAAGGAAATAGAAATGAGAAATGGAAAGATCCCGACAAAGCTGATGCTTGTCGGGATGAGTTCGACTAACAATTTTCAGCTTGACTGTTTATTTATAAGGAAATAGAAATGAGAAATGGAAAGATCCCGACAAAGCTGATGCTTGTCGGGATGAGTTCGACTAACAATTTTCAGCAATTTCTAATTGCTGAAAATTGAGTCTCACTCACTTCCCGATACAGAAATTCTTAAAGATATTCCGCAAAATTTCGTCGGTAGTGATCTCACCGGTAATTTCGCCAAGATAGTGCAAAACCTGCCGTATATCCTGTGCAAGCAGGTCGCCGGACAATGACCCGGAGATCCCTTTTTTAACTCTTTGAAGGGCATCGGAAGCATGTTTAAGTGCTTCATAGTGTCTTGTATTGGTTACCACAACATCGTATTCTCCATGCACATTCATGAGAGCTATGGATACCAGAAGATTTTTTAATTCATCTATATGAATTCCTTTCTTTGCTGAAATATCCAGAACATGTGCCATATCACTCCATGCTTCTTTATACATTTCAATTGCATGCTTTGCATCGTAATTTGAAAATTCATCAGCCTTATTGAGTACAAATATGAAATGCTTTTTACCCGATGACTCTTTTCTCAGAAAAAGCAGGGAATCATTTGTATCTTCGACTTTATCGTGCATATCAATTACAACAACAACTATGGATGCCTGTCTTATCTTTTTATGAGTTCTTGCTATACCTTCAGTCTCAATTGTATCAATGGTATGACGTAAACCGGCAGTATCAATAAAACGGAACTGAAGACCTTCCATTACCATAGTATCTTCAATATAGTCCCTGGTAGTCCCGGGGATTTCGGAAACAATGGCCTTTTCTTCTTTAAGCAGGGTATTCAGGAGAGTTGACTTTCCGGCATTTGTGGGGCCAATGATTGCAACAGGAACACCGTTTTTGATCACATTTCCATATCCAAAAGACTCAATTAACGAGTCAAGTATTTTGCTGATTCGTTTTACGAGGCTCATGAATTGCTTTCTATCTGCAAATTCAACATCCTCTTCACTGAAATCCAGTTCGAGTTCAATCAGGCTGATAAATTGAAGCAGCTCGCTACGCAGGTGTTTAATTTCGTTGGAAAAACCTCCGCGGATTTGCTGTAATGCCAGCCGGTGTGAAGCTTCCGATTCAGAGGCTATCAAATCGGCAACTCCTTCAGCCTGCGAAAGGTCCATCTTACCATTCAGGAATGCCCTTTGTGTAAATTCTCCTGGCTTTGCAAGCCTGGCACCGTTTTGAATAAGCAATTGAAGAATTTTCTGCTGGATATATATCGAACCATGACATGAGATCTCTACCACATCTTCACCGGTGTAGGAGTGAGGGGCTTTGAATATTCCTGCCACTACTTCATCAATGCATTCTCCCTGATGCTGAATACGTCCGAAATGAAGGGTATTTGGCTTCTGATCTTTCAGCTTTTTCTTTTTATCAGGAAACTCAAAAAGTATATCTGCCATTGAAACGGCTTTGGAGCCGCTTAATCTTACTATAGCAATAGCAGCGCTACCTGCGGCGGTTGAAAGTGCACATATTGTATCCTCACCAATCATGATCCATTGATATAGATGGTTATAAAAGTCAATCTCTTAAATTTCAGCTCTAAGTTAGCAATGTTGTAAATTTATTCCCTGTACTTTAATTTTCAGATATATTTAGTATATTCATATAACAAATTCAATGCATTGATTATCTCATTAATATAATGATTTAGTATGGTTTTGTGCCATAATTTAAAACCTATTAACCAAAAACTACCTTCTGAAAATCTGCCCTGAATATCGAATAGATATTTAAGATTATTAAAATATGAAAAGATCCGGTATTATTCATTTGGTGTTTCTGGCAATTGTTATTTTGTTTGTAATAGAATTGGATTGTTATGCAGAAGAAAATGAGCTAAGATTCACATACATCAATACCGACAATGGTTTATCCAACAATATTATCAATGCTATCATTCAGGATCATGAGGGCTACATGTGGATCGGGACGATGGGTGGACTGAACCGGTATGACGGATTTAACAACAAGATCTTTGAAAAAGTGCTGGGAGATTCAACCAGTCTTTCAGATAATATGGTCTACAGTATAAATATTGACTATAAGGGAAATATCTGGGTGGGAACACAATTGGGATTGTGTTTGTATAACAGCGACAGGGAAAACTTCAAAACTTACCTTCTCGATGAAGAACGATATAGTCTGAATACTGCAAACAGGGTAACTGGAATTGAAGAAGACTCTCAAAACAATCTCTATGTTGCGGCAGAGATCGGATTTGTGTATCTATATGACCGTAATACAGACACTTTTATTAACGAGAAATTTAATTTCAGAAGCATAAAAGATTTTGTTATTGACGAGGATGATAATTTCTGGTTAGGAGGAATTTTCGGATTGTATTATTACAATAAAAAGAAGCAGGAGGTAATCCATTACAATTCATTTGTAGAAAATGGAAAAGAATATCCGGTTCATGAAATCGTTACAGTTTATGAGGAAGGCGATACGATATGGATCGGAACAATTAAAGGGAAAATACTCTATGTATTAAAGGAAAATATGGAATTGCAGGTACTTGATTACGATTTTGAAGGAACCTATTTTATTTATGACATTTTTAAGGATAGTAAGGGATTAATGTATTTTTGTACAACAGTCGGGATGTTTGTTTACAACAAAGAAACCAATCAGTACACACCTTATCAATACGATAAAAACAACAGGATCGGTCTGAATAGTCTGGGCATAACAAAGGTTTATGAGGATATGCAGGGAAATTTATGGGTAGGTACTTACCAGGGAGGAATTAACCTTGCCGTTTC
>CAZWFM010000312.1:0-3012 GCA_964633185.1 uncultured Bacteroidales bacterium
AAACAGTAAGCAGTGATCTTTCAGATCTTCAAATGATTAATTATGATGTATTGGTGTTTTTCAGTCCCTCAGGAATTAAATCTCTTATGAAGAATTTCCCGGAATTTAAACAAAATGACACCATTATTGCTTCATTTGGAAATTCAACAGCAGAAGCTGTCAAGGAAGCTGGATTAAGACTTGATATTCAAGCTCCTATGCCTAATGCTCCTTCCATGACTATGGCACTTGATTTATTTATTAAGGAACACAATAAAAATAATAAGTGATAACACATAAAAAAGGGGCTTAAATAGCCCCTTTTTTATTACAAAAAGAAACGAATTATTCAGTTGGTTTTAACTGAATATTTATATTAAAAGTAGATTTGCAAATCTCACCAAGTTCCTGAACATCCTCATCATCTGGTTGGTAATACCAGTTTACCTGCATGTCAGTCCCCTTTGAACCAATATATTCAAGGATTCGGAATGTATTGATTATATATCTTTTTGAAACAGCATTAATTGCACTAAGATTAAAATCAATTTGTGTGTACTTTTCAGGATTTTCAGAGTATTCCATCAGTCTGTCACTGATTACATCATAAATATCCGGATGATCGAAAGGGACCGATCTTCCCTTTATTGCCATATAGCCATTTTTAAAATAAGCCAAAGGCGTAGTTTTTGTCTGAAAAATTGTGAATGTCATTAAACACACGCTTTCTATAGTCATACGTACAATACAATAAACTAGTTTGAAATTGACCAATGATACATATCACCATCAAAGTTACGAAATAATGCAACCTCGGGTCAACAGTGGGCGTATTAGAGATTATCAACATATTTCATGGCAGATGAAAAAAACTACTAAAAAACTAACTTGCAAACGTTGTAAAAAAAACCTTACTGATGATGTAATTTGCCAGGACTGTAAAAATGAACTTTTAAATCTTTTTGAAGCATCCTCCGACTGGCAAATGGCATTTGAAATGGAAAAAGCAACTCTGGTTGCATCCAGATTCAGAGATGAGGATGAAGAAAATATGGATATAGATATTTATCAATAAAAATATCATTAACAACATAAAGAAGCCTGCCTTCTAATTCTTATCTCAAAGTGAAAAAATTCATACAATTGCAAGAATCTGATCATAGGAGTTTTGCCACTTTTAAACCCCGTGTATTTAAAACAGAATATTACTACCTTTCCAAATGAATTTCAGTAAAACAGATTATTATTTCTTATAAATCAGGAGCATTTGGTCTAACCTGTTCAATTGGCTGCACCAACCGCGTTCTTATAAAGCTATCCGCAAGCGCCAAAGGTACTAAGTGGAAGCGCTAACGGTTGTGAAGCTAAAAGTTCATTCATTCACATTTTGATTTGTGTTAAAAACAGAACCTGTTCCGGCAAATACAGGAATTCAGATTGCTTCGTTTTTACAAAAAATTGATGTAACTTAATCGTAAACGGTTCAATAGATAAATTTATAAATGGCTATCCGCGAGTGCCGAAGCTACTCTGTGGAAACACTAGACCTCATCGAAGAGAATTAATCAGGCAAAAATGAATAAGAAAGTTATTGTAACAGGAGCAGGAATATCCGGTTTATCCGCAGCAGCACAGATGGCTTTCAGAGGATTCGACGTTGAAGTGTTTGAGAAAAATGAAATACCCGGCGGTAGGGCACGTCACTTTCAGGCCAAAGGTTTTACATTTGATATGGGACCGACATGGTACTGGTTTCCTGAAATTTTTGAGCACTTTTTTAACACATTTGGACACCATTCTTCTGATTTTTATAACTTGGTCCGATTGGACCCATCGTACAGAATTTTTTTTGATTCAAATAATTATTTTGATATTTCTTCCAATGAGAAAAAGCTTTTGGATTTATTTGAAACAATAGAAAAAGGCAGCAGCAAAAAACTATTAAAACTTCTTCATTCAGCATCTTTTAATTATAATGTAGCACTTAAAAAAATAATTTATAATCCGGGACATAATCTGTTTGATCATTTATCATGGCCTTTCTTGAGCAGGATCTTAAAACAAAACTTTTTTCGTTCGTATGCAAAATA
This sequence comes from uncultured Bacteroidales bacterium, assembly GCA_964633185.1. Classification (GTDB taxonomy): domain Bacteria; phylum Bacteroidota; class Bacteroidia; order Bacteroidales; family UBA10428; genus UBA10428. The sequence continues at coordinate 2,070 of CAZWFM010000312.1, forward strand.
TGTGAGAACGATCTTTCATGATGAACGTTTAATAAGGATTTTGGAATTTCCCCTGATCTCTCTCGGAGCATCGACAAAACAAATTCCTGCATTTTATTCTTTGATGAATTATGCTGACTTAAAGCTAGGAACCTGGTATCCGATAGGCGGTATGTATAAAATTGTCGAAGCTATCTTAAAGTTGCTGGATGAATTGCAGGTTCCCGTTCACTTCAATAGTCCTGTTGAGACCTATGAAATTATCGAAAATAAAGTAACAGGAATACATACTTATGGCAAAAATTTTCATGCCAATTATTTTATTTCCTCGGCAGATTATTATCATACAGAACAGCTATTAAGCAAGGAATATCGTAATTATTCTGAAAAATATTGGCACAAAAGGCAAATGGCTCCATCAGCTTTGATTTATTTCCTTGGAATTAATAAACAACTCGAAAAATTGCAACATCATAATCTGTTTTACGACACTTCATTTGATGCTCATTTGCAAGATGTATTCTTTAATTCAAAATGGCCGGAATCACCGGTTTTGTATGTCTGTTGTACTACCAAAACGGATACTACAACTGCACCAGAGCACATGGAGAATTTATCAGTTATAATTCCTGTGGCCCCTGGATTGGAGGATACTGGTAAAATAAAGGAACATTACTATGACCTTGTCATAGATCGTCTGGAAAGAATTACACAACAATCTATACGTGATCATGTTGTTTATAAGCGCTCCTATGCCAAATCAGATTTTCAGGCTGATTACAATGCGTTTCTCGGGAATGCTTTCGGTTTAGCCAATACTTATTTTCAATCAGGATTTCTCAAACCTAAAATCAGGAATCATCACTTAAAAAATTTATTTTATTGTGGACACTTGACTGTCCCTGGCCCGGGAATTCCTTCTTCACTTGTTTCCGGTGAAATCATTGCCTCAGAAATTCAGAAG
>CAZWFM010000313.1:0-3009 GCA_964633185.1 uncultured Bacteroidales bacterium
TTGGGTTGGGCTGTAAGTTGTCTTACTCTCACAGCAACACTGGCCATGATTTTTTCCGGTCCGGTTTCTGATAAAACAGGACGAAAAAAAGTGTTGAAGTATGCCGCACTCTTATATTTTATTTCGGCTGTATTCTCTGCACTTGCACCCAATTTTGTAAGTCTGGTAATAGCCCGTATGATTGGCGGACTGGGTGTTGGAGCTTCCCTGATCATCGCTCCCATGTACATCGCGGAAATAGCTCCTGCGGCGCATAGAGGCAGAATGGTCTCTTTTAACCAGTTGAATATTGTTATTGGTATTTCAGTAGCATTCTTTACGAATTATTTAATTCTCAGGCTTGGGAAATCAGATGCTTTATGGACAAGATCGTTGATGATCCGGGAATACAATTGGAGGTGGATGCTGGGTTTGGAAGCTCTTCCTGCTATATTGTATTATGTATTCCTGTTTGTAGTTCCTGAAAGTCCGAGATGGCTTGCCATGAATGGTTTCGAAGAACAGGCCATTGATATTCTTTCAGGAATGAGCAATAAGGACCAAGCCTTGAAGGAGTACAAGGAAATAAAAGAGAGTATCACAGTTAAAGACAAAAAGGAAAAAATTCATTTCATTGAATTGTTTAAACCGGTGATGAAACTCGTTCTTACCATTGGCGTTGTTATAGCCATATTACAGCAAATTACAGGGATTAACGCCGTATTCTTTTATGCTCCAATGATTTTTAAACAGACTGGAATTGGAACTGATGCTTCTTTTGTTCAGGCCATAATTGTCGGATTAACAAATCTTTTGTTTACTGTTTTGGCCATTTTGTTTGTTGACAGGTTTGGAAGGAAACCATTGCTTGCAATTGGTGTGTCGGGTATTGTGATTTGCATGTTCCTTCTGGCCTATAGTTTTAATACAGCCACCTATGAATTATCTTCCCAATCGCTGATGAAGCTTACTGAAAATTCAGATTTAGCAGGTATCATGCAACTTCAGGGACAGACTTTTACCAGTGACATTGATTTTAAAAATGCACTTGTTCAGGCTCTGGGTGAGCGCATTGCCGGCGAATATCAGGGGGAGATCATTGCCCGGGCAATAAGTATTAATCCCTGGCTTGTGTTAATTAGCATAATTGGCTTTGTTGCTTCATTTGCAGTTTCTCTGGGACCGGTAATGTGGATATTGTTTTCCGAATTGTTTCCTAACCGTTTAAGAGGTCTGGCAATTTCATTTGCAGGATTTATTAATTCCGCAATAAGCTTTACCGTTCAACTCCTCTTTCCCTGGGAATTGGCGAATATTGGTAACGCTGGTACATTTCTTATCTATGGGATCTTTGGTCTTGCAGGTTTGATTTTTATCATGATCTACCTGCCCGAGACAAAAGGAAAATCGCTGGAGGAACTGGAGAAGATCTTGATAAAATAATTATTAGAACATGAAAAGGATAGTATTTTACCTGATTATACTAATTGCAGTGGTTGATTGCACTAACAATTCCGGAAACAGAAAAACCGGTCCCGCAAAAGTCACCCTTGAACAAATCGATGGGAAATATCGCTTATTTGTTAATGGGGAGGAGTTTTATGTAAAAGGAGCCGGATGTGAATTTGGAAATATTGAAGCGCTGGCTGAACATGGAGCTAATTCTTTCAGGACATGGAGAACCGAAAATGGTGAGAGTAGTGCCGGGGAAATATTAGACAGGGCTTACAATGCAGGTCTTATGGTATTAATGGGATTGGAAATTGGACGCGAGCGCCATGGATTTGATTATAATGATACGATATGGGTAAGAGAGCAGTATGAATATTTGAAAGGTGAAGTACTAAAAAATAAGGATCATCCGGCATTATTGGGTTGGGCAATTGGAAACGAGCTCAACCTCGGAGCTAATAACATGAAAGTATTTGATGCTGTGAATGATATTTCCAGGATGATTCATGAAATTGATACCTGTCATGTTACAACTACCGCATTAGCTGGTATTGGAAAGAAAGAAGCAGATTATATCCAGGAGAATTGTACGGATATTGATTTTATATCAATTCAAATGTATGCCGATTTTACTAATCTTAAGAAAAGGATTGAAGAATCAGGATGGGAAGGTCCCTATATGGTCACGGAATGGGGTGCTACGGGGCATTGGGAGGTTGCCAGAACAAGATGGGATGCTGCAATAGAGCCAACAAGTTCAGAGAAAGCAATGTCTTTTCTTAAGAGGTATACAAAAGTTATAGAAGCTGATTCAATTTATTGTTTGGGATCTTTTGTTTTCCTTTGGGGACAAAAACAGGAACGCACTCCTACCTGGTATGGTATGTTCCTCGAATCCGGTGAAATTACAGAAACAGTTGATGCGATGCATAAGATCTGGACGGGAAAATGGCCTGAGAATCGTTGTCCGACAATTGACTCCTTTCTGGTCAATGGACTTACAGCTTACGATAATATTGTACTGAACAAGGGAGTGACGATTCATGCGGAAGTAAGCGCCCGTGATCATGAGCGCGATACACTGAATTATAAATGGGAAATCATGCACGAAAGCAAAGATCTTGGCTGGGGTGGTGATCATGAGAACAAGCCCGAAACCTGGATAGAACGGATCGGTAAAAATCCTGTTGAAATTGAAGCTCCCTCAACAGCCGGTGCATACAGGCTTTTTGTATATGTGCTTGACGGAAAGGGGCATGCTGCAACTGCCAATATTCCTTTTTGTATTGCCCAAGACGAATAATGATTTGTAGTTCTGTTAAACTATTGATTCAATAATTGAGTGCGAATGAGAAACCGACAGCTTTATAGTATTCTATTCTTATTCATTTCCTTCCTTTTTTTGTCATGTAAGTCAAATGAACCGAATGACAGAGAACAGATAATAAATGAAAGGGTGGATAGCCTTCTGGCTCTTATGACACTGGAAGAAAAAGTGGGTCAGATGCTGAATATTGGACTGCCGGCATTGCTTCAGGGCGAGTTCTACAGCGTACGCGATACCCTTATCTTTGATAC
>CAZWFM010000314.1:0-2999 GCA_964633185.1 uncultured Bacteroidales bacterium
TCATATTCAAAATTATAGGTCATTGTCGGTTCTTCTTTTAATTTTTCCTCAAGAGAATGATAAATCTTTTCAATTTGCTTAAAGATCTCAGCATTCTCAGGGAATAAGTCAGTGAGTATTGAATTATGAAAATCTGTTATTTTTATCAAACTTTTTGATTTTCTTTCATCCTGTCTGAAATAGTACTGCAACAATTCTTCCATTGCATTCGTGGTTTTCCCTATTGCTGATATCACAATAACAAGAGGTTCATTGGTTTTCCTGACAATTTCTGCCAGATTTCTGACTGATGCAGCATCTTTTACAGAAGCACCTCCGAATTTGAAGACTTTCATAGAGTAAATTTTATTAACTATTAAAGATACATGATAGAAACAGGAATAGAAATGAAATTATTCACCTATTCTTTCATTATCTGCTTTTCTGCTTTGGAATAATAAAACAATGTGCGATTTTTGTCAATTGAAAATATTTTTATCTTGTGACCCAACTTTTACGGCCCATTGCTGACAAATACAAAGATCATCCCCTTTATCAAGATATTTTAAAACAATTTAAAAAGAATTCAAAAAAGAGATTGCACCTGGCCGGTTTATCAGGTTCTTCAAAAAGCATGTTGATTTCTGCGCTTCTTGCTGAACTAAAAGGAATTCACTTTTTCATGCTGAATACAAAAGAAGATGCAGCGTATTTCTTTAACGATCTATTGACTGCTATCCCTGATGATCAAATCATGTTCTTTCCATCTTCTTACAAACGCTCGGTTAAATATCCTCAACACGATTATGGTAATATTATTCTCAGAGCAAATGCTTTGAACCGCCTGGATGAGTATTCATCCGGCCTTTTGGCTATTGTTACCTACACAGAAGCAATAGCTGAAAAAGTAGTTAACAAAAACAGATTATCAAAAGATACCCTACATCTCAAAACAGGAGAAAAATTCAGTGTATATTTTATAAGAGAAGTATTGGAATCATACCATTTTGAATTGGTAGATTTTGTTTATGAACCAGGACAATATGCCGTTAGAGGGAGCATCATAGATGTTTTTTCATTTTCATCAGAATTTCCTTACCGTATCGATTTTTTTGGGGATGAAATTGAGTCACTCCGTTCATTTGAACCTGAGAGTCAACTATCCAGGCAAAAACTCGATAAAATATCCATCCTTCCCAATATTCAGGAATATACAAATAAAGAACTGCATCAATCATTATTTGAATTTTGTGCAAAAACATCCAACCTCTGGATAGAAGATATATTTGCAACAATAAATATGCTTAAGGAAATAGAGGCAGTAATAAAAAATGATAGGACAGTTCAGGAAAAGAATAAAATCAGTTTATATAAAAAAGAAGATTTTATTGAAGATCTTAATTATCTCGATACCATTGAATTTGGTATATCTTCCTTCTTCTCAGATTCGAAAAAATTCGGATTCTCAACAAAAAATCAACCCTTATTTCAAAAGAACTTCAATTTACTTGCTGATAATTTAAAAATTTACATCGCTCAGGATTTTAAAGCATATATACTATCAGAAAATGAAAAACAGATAGAACGTTTGATGGCTATTTTTCATGATATCCTGCCCGGTATTACATTCCGTTCATTTTTACAGACCCTGCATGCAGGATTTATCGACAATACTCTTAAAATTTGTTGTTATACCGATCATCAGATATTTGATCGTTATCACAAATACCGGCTACACCAATACTTTTCAAACAAAGCATCAGTAAGTTTAAATGAGTTGAAAGATCTGAAACCAGGAGATTACATTGTGCATATCGATCATGGAATAGGTCGATTTGGAGGCCTGGAAAAAATTGAAGTGAATGGCAAAATGCAGGAGGGAATTCGATTGGTTTATCGCGATAATGATATTTTATTTGTGAATATTCATGCCTTGCACAGAATTTCAAAATACAAAGGGAAAGATGGAACAGAACCAAAAATTTATAAGCTTGGTACTGGTGCATGGCAAAAATTAAAAGATAATACCAAGAAAAAAGTGAAGGATATTGCGAAAGATCTTATTGCACTCTATGCAAAGCGAAAATCGCAAACAGGATTTCAATTTTCTCCGGACACTTATTTGCAGGAAGAATTAGAAGCCTCTTTTATTTATGAAGACACTCCCGATCAGTTAAATGCAATTCTTGCCGTGAAATCTGATATGGAATCAGACATACCAATGGACAGACTCATATGCGGTGATGTTGGTTTTGGAAAAACCGAAATAGCAATTCGTGCTGCATTTAAGGCAGTTGCTGATAGCAAACAAGTTGTAATATTAGTCCCTACAACAATACTTGCTCTCCAGCATTACACTACCTTCAATGAACGTTTGAACAATTTTCCATGTACTATTGAATTCATTAGCCGATTAAAAAAAAGTGCAGAACAAAAAAGAATACTGTTTGAAACAGAATCGGGAAAAGTTGATGTCCTGATCGGAACACACAGACTGCTTAGTAAAGACATGAAATTTAAAGATCTGGGATTGCTGATTGTTGATGAAGAACAAAAATTCGGAGTAGCTGCAAAAGAAAAACTGAAAAGAATAAAACTCGTTGTGGATACATTAACAATGACAGCAACTCCTATACCCAGAACCATGCAATTTTCATTGATGGGCGCACGAGACTTATCAGTAATCAATACTCCTCCTCCAAATCGACATCCAATAATAACCGAATTGCATTCTTTTAATGAAAGTATTATAAAAGAAGGCATTGAGTTTGAAGTAGGACGCGGCGGACAAGTATTTTTTATTCACAACCGTATACAAAATATCCTTGAAGTTGAAGCACTGATTAAAAAATTATGTCCATTTGTTAAAACAGCAGTTGGACATGGACAATTGGAAGGCCAAAAGCTGGAGGAGATCATGCTTGATTTTATCAGTGGAAATAGTGATGTATTGGTTTCAACCACCATTGTTGAATCAGGCCTGGATATTCCCAATGCAAATACAATTTTTATAAACAATG
>CAZWFM010000315.1:0-2990 GCA_964633185.1 uncultured Bacteroidales bacterium
TCCTATGCTCCTTATGTATTTATTGAACCGGTTTTAGGGGCGGAAAAGAAGTTCCATATGTCATTTCGTTTCGGAATGGGTCCTGCCTTTATGGATAAGGCGTACGATGAACAAACAAATCCCGAAAATACCTTTTACGGATCATGGCTGAGCTTCATCGTTCTTCTGAATGCAGGATTTAATTACAGGATAAATAATGTGATGAATATTCAGCTTACAGCTAACTTCAACCATATTTCAAACGGAGGAATTAAAGATCCTAACAAAGGGATCAATTTCCCAACTATAGGTTTAGGTATCGATTACAATCTCAGACCCATGCCCTATGAAAAAAGAGTGAAAAATGACAGCATTGACCTGCACCCAAAAAAATGGAGATTTGATGTGGTTGCTTTTGCTACCGGAAAAACAGAGATTAAAGGACATGCTCATTATCCGGTTTATGGTTTGTATGGAAATGTAAGTCGTGTAATTGCCAGACTCAGTGCTTTATCGCTTGGGTTGGAAGGAACTGTTGACCTGGCAGATAAAAAAGAAATTGAACGTCTGGAATTAATGAAAAATGGCAAATACACTGATCATAAATACGCTGCTGTACTCCTCGGACATGAACTTCTGATCGGCAGGTTTATTTTCAGCATTCGTTTTGGTGCGTATTTCTATTCTCCTTTTAATAGAATGGATCCTATATACCAGCGTTATGGTATTACTTATCATATTAACAAGCGCCTTTTTATTGGCACCGATATCAAAGCCCACAGACACGTGGCAGATTTTTTAGATTTTCGCCTTGGAATTTCATTTTAGTCAGTAACCTGCATAAATTTAGCATAACTTGCAAATTCTTAATGATTAAACCGCCCTGTTATGAAAATTTATAAAACAGATGTAAATAAAACGTCTATCATCCGCTGGAAGGTATATTTTGACCGGTCAAGAATGTACATAGGTTATATTCAATTCTTCCTTATTGGAATTGTTTTCCTTCAGTCTTTTAAGGATAAACCCTGGGGGGAATTTATATTCAAATATGCCCTGATTGCAATTCCGGTTGCCTTGATTTTCTTTCTCATACTATCATTACTTATGGGATATCTTGACTCAAAATTTGGATTGAGAGAAGAAGAGTTACGTAACTTATCCAGCTCTAACCCCGTGCTAATGGAAATACTTAATTCCATCAAAGAAATTAAGAAAACACTTAAGGCCATTACTCCTGTCAATAACGAAAAAAGTTGAAATTCTCATTTCCAAAAGTGTTTGACTACTTTTGCTGCAATGGTTGAATCTATAAAATTCATTCTTGAATTACCTGTTATGAATCAGCTGATAAAACTTGTAATTCCTGCTTTTGTCTTTTTTTCGAACTCCGAAGCACAAGTCTTTAACATAACCGACTTTGGAGCTCTCCCGGATGCAACAACCTTAAATACGGAAGCCATTCAAACTGCAATTGATGCATGTAACAAGAATGGCGGTGGCAAAGTGTATGTCCCTGCAGGAACATTCATCACCGGAACTCTTGAGCTCAGAAGCAATGTAAATTTGTATCTCGAAACAGGAGCCGAACTAAAGGGAAGTTCAAACATGGATGATTATAAGGATTATCAGGCCCCCAATTATGAAGAACCTTCGCATTACGGCATGATTTATTCTCATTGTACCGAAAATGTTACCATTACAAGACAGGGCGTTATCAACGGAAGTGAAAAAGTTTTTTTTGAATGGGATCAGGCAAAAACCATATATATGGTATTCATGTAATCCATTTCAATGGCCTCGAATTTAGTGATATTGAATGCAGTTCTTCTCCCGCAAATATGAATTTGCCTGCCGTACAACTTGAAGAAGGGAAAAATTTAAAAATAGCTTCACATGTGAAAGGATCAAAAAAAACGGGTATTAAATAATTGAAGTATTGGAATTCTTTTTGTTTTTTTAATCCGATGATATTTCCATAGCTTTGTTTTGATCTTTAAAATATTATAGATTTACCATGTAATTAAGTGCTATTTGCAATGATCGAACAGATTACCCTGGAGAGTATTAAGGAGCAAATACGGAGTGTCCCTGATTTCCCAAAACCGGGTATACAGTTTAAAGACATTACCACTGTTCTGAAAGAACCTGAATTGTTTAATTTCCTGGTCGACACGATATCTGAAATTTACCAAGGTCTGAATATAACAAAGGTAGCTTGTATTGAATCACGCGGATTTATACTGGGTGGTGCTATAGCATCGAAAATTGGTGCGGGATTTGCACCTATACGCAAACCAGGTAAACTTCCGGCAGCTAAATTCACCAGGGAATATACCCTGGAATACGGTACTGAATCTGTGGAGATCCATAAAGATGCCCTTGGAAACGGCGAAACGGTATTGCTTCACGACGACTTGCTTGCTACCGGGGGTACTGCTCTTGCAGGAATAGCCCTTCTAAACTATTTCAGACCAAAAAAGATTTACGTGAACTTTCTTTGCGAACTGGACTTCCTCAAAGGCAGGGAGAAACTTAAATCGTACGAAATTACAAGCCTGATACACCTTTAATCTATAAAATTATGCAACGTAGCCTGATCTTTGCTTTATTGCTCGTTTTGATTATTGTTGTCTTTGCACTTCAAAATTCAGCTTCTATCGAGCTAAAACTTTTTTTCTGGGATATCCAGAGTTCTGCAGCTTTGATAATTACATCTGTTCTTTTTATCGGAGCTATCCTGGGAGTATTGTTCTCATTGCCGTCAATAATTAAAAAGAACGAAAAGATAGAGGAATTGCAAAAGCAGATACCCAAAAGTGATAAGGAATAAATCCTTTTTACACTAATATTTTTCCTGTCATCTCCCTGGGTACAGGTATTCCCATTATTTTCAGAAGTGTTGGAGCCACATCTGCAAGAATACCATCTTTTATTTCTTTTACCTCATCGCTGACAAGAATACAGGGAACGGGATTTAATGAATGTGCGGTATTTGGACTTCCATCATC
>CAZWFM010000316.1:0-2987 GCA_964633185.1 uncultured Bacteroidales bacterium
ATGCAACTTCCATCGCGATCAAATATTCTGACAGGATGGATGAAAAGATACATTGCAAAAATGCATGGCGGTTAAAAACAACAATAAGAAGCTGTCTAAAAAGCTGCAATTTATTTTCCGGCATTTGTTTATATACATTACCCTGATACACTTAGCAGGTAAACTTTAATATTTATCAGGCAACTTCTTATTGTTTAAGATCAATCTGGTTAATGAATTACTAGTTTTTTATAAAATATATTTTTGCCATCATCCAGACGGATGAAATAAATACCCGGCATGATATCAAGCTGCACATCAATTGAAAACTGATTGTTCAACCTATAAAATTCAACCTGATGACCGCTGACATCAAGAATGTTGATTTGTTTTATATGATCTGTATTCCTGATTGTGAAAGATCCGTTTTTGGCAGGATTCGGATAAATAACAATCTGTTTTTCCGGATCGGCAATACGAATGATACTCGATATCTGGTTGCTGATGTCAATATCGAGTGTTCCTTCTTCTCCGCTTCCATCAATTGCTTTTGCTGTAACCGTTACGGCACCATTATCTACTGCTGACAGCAAACCGTCCGTATTGATTGTTGCAATGTTTGTGTTACTGACGGACCAGACGACGTCTTTAACGGTGGCTGTATCGGGAAGTATTTCCGCTATCATCTGCAACGTACCGTTATTCGTATTTATTTCCGTTGTTCCTTCGTCTGTTGACACTGCAACGGATTCCACTTCCACAAAATTTCCCTGTATATAAGCCCTCAGCCAGAGAAGAGCAGGTCTCTCCGTGTCATCATTATTTACCAGGTTAGCACCATAAGCGGTTCTCCACATACCTGGCCGGTATCCCCAAAGCGTAATACCTTTAACGCCAGTGTGTTCCCAAAATATAGGAAACAGCCTCTGGTATTCACGTATTTGTCTTTCATCTGTTGAACCGTCAATATCAAGCTCAGTAATATATACCGGCAGACCTGTTGCTTCCAGGGAATCAAGCGTCTTGATTATATTATCCGAGGATGTTCCAGTTGAAAAAGCATGACACTGAATACCAATAGCATCAATAAGTGTATCCTCAGCCTGGAGAAGTTCAATGATTTCCAGATAGGTTTCCAGACTGGAAAAGCTATTGACAATGCTGTATTCATTTATCATCAGATCCGTCTCAGGAAAATGAGTCCTTGCAAGACGGAACGCATTGATAACCCAATCCCAGCCTGTAATACCTTCACCTCCCAATGCTCCTATATACCCACCATCTTCAGGATCATCGGGCGGATCATGGAGAGGTTCATTCACAACCTCAACCTGATCAATGCTATCGTATCTGTTAGCTACTTCTGAAAACCATTCGGATATCTCACTGTATTGTTCTGCAGAATCAAGTGCAGCCAGCCAGGTTGGTTGCTGATTGCCCCATACCAATACATGATGCCGGTAAAAAAAATCATTGTCTTTTGCCAGGTTATATGCATTATCAAGTTCACCCCAGTTCATCTGGTCTCTTGTACTTTCAACACTGGCCCATTTTCCTGCGTTTTCGGGTGTAACCTGGTTCCAGTACAATTCAAAATACTGCAATTGAGGTGTGCTGTATGTACAGCCAATAAACTTTTCCTGTCCATCAGCAATAGGCGGTCCTTCAGGTACAAACGGAACAGGTGGTTCCGATGAACCCGGTTCTCCGTTATCAAGGTTTGATACCGTGTAATAATAATCAGACCGGGCAAAAGCCAGCTTGTCAATCAATAAGCCGTCTTCACGTCCTCCGATCTGGAAAGTTTGATTCAGGCTACCGGCTTCAACAGTGAAAGTGATTGGCGCTTCGCCTCCGTTAAAATCAGCAAAATTCACCCATTTCCAAACATTGTTTGGCGCTCCGCCTGTTCCGGTAACTACATCAGTTGGCTCATAAAAACCTGCAGCAGCCAGACCGTTAGCCAATATCCAGTCTGCATCCGACGTTGCATCTTTCAATCCAAATCCATTTGCATAGAAATAGCTGTCATCATTATAATTTGCGGCACCTACTTTGACCCTTCCGTAGAGTGAATAAGTCCCTGAATTGATAAAAGTGACGTCAAACGTAATAACCCTGTCGGCATTTCCGGGATTATTTGCTGACAAATCTGTTTGACAAGTAACATAATCGACATCACCTTCAATTCCTGTAGTAAAATCTGCTCCAAGAGATCCCGATTCAGCTTCAAGTATAATAGGTTCATTTTGTCCCTGCAATGAAGCAAAAGATAACAGTACTATTGTAAGAGTAGACAATGCGTGTTTCTTTTTCATTATTGTAAATTTAAAAGTTAAAAGTCTGGGGCTAATTGGACCTGAATAAAATATAGGTGCACGAAATATAAAGAAATAAATCAGAATAATCAATAGTTAATCCTTTTGCCATAAATATTTGCGGGGATCAGAAAATTATTCCGGTATAGAAAGACATACCTTACATTCTTGCAGTGAAATACCGGAGTACATAGTTCATTTTTTCAGAATCGCTGTTTTCATGACATTTCATGACATCTTTTTACACTGCTTTACCTCGATATGACATTCAATTTCATTCTCTTCTGTACTTTAGCTTTCATAAAACAAAACCAAAAAAAACAAAAATCATGAAAGCTCAAAAATTACTTGTATCGGTCCTGATTCTAATGTTTGGTCTGGCAGTTGCAAGGGCCGGCGACGCAAGAGAATTTGTATCGGCAAAAAGTCTTTTGCAAACAGAGATTGAATCCCTTTTCAACTATGTTCCTTTTGATGGTATATTGTACTGCGGAGAATGTTACAAACTGGATATCACTTTCAGGATAAATGAAGACTGGGAAATGGATGATATTGTAGTGGAAGGAGAAAATGAAGCGCTTATTCAGTATGTAAGTGTTTTGCTTTATAACAGCAGGATACAAGCTGATCCGAAACTGGAAGGAATAACATTCAATCTGAGCATGAAATTCGTCTATAAGTCTTAATGGC
>CAZWFM010000317.1:0-2986 GCA_964633185.1 uncultured Bacteroidales bacterium
TATTTAATTGATCTGTTGGTTTTCTCCCTAATCTCTTTTTCTAATTGGGATGATAATATTGCCGTGAGGTTGCTCATAAGAATATTTGCATGAAAATCCTGGAGAATGGCAATCACTGTTTTACCGGAAAAGTTTTCAAGTTGTAAACGATGTTTATCTTTTTTATAGGATTCTTCAACCTCCCACCTGAGATGATATAACTCTTTAAATAACTCATGAGGGTATTTAGCCGTATCTAAAAGAGAGGTGATCAATACTTCCTTTTCTCCGCCGGAGAGATCAATACGAATAAACCTGCATTTTATAGTCTCATGAGCAATGTTTTGCTCTTTATATTTTTTTCTTATCAGGTATCCGGGCTTTATTTCTGCGATAATTTCTTTTTCACCGGATGCTACCAGGTCCTGAGCTACTCTCCAGTTGGAAATGGGTAATCTTGAACAAAAATGAACATCTTTTTCCAGAATATTTCTGAAAAGATCAAAAGACGGATAACCCCTGTCCAGTAAGCATAAATCACCTGCCGAAAGATATTTCAGATGTTCATTGGCCAGGGTATGTTCCCCAATTTCCCTTTTTACCAACTTAGCATCAATACTGATCTTGTTTAACACATCGTAGGCTTTTGATACCCTTGCCAGTATCACCGTGCCATTCATAAAATTGGTTGTATATTCTCCGAAGAACTGCCTGGTCGCTTCAGTTTTTGGCAGGAATACCTCTGAACCATCTATTGCAATTAATCTGAACCCATGCCACTTTTTCTGGGCACCGCGATGGTAAAAATCATTAATGCTCCAGCGGTTCATTTCTATGAAGGCTTCCGGTTTAATCTTATTCCTGGCTTGTGAAAAAGCGCTTTGGGTAACAAATCGTTCGGTTACTGCCTTATTGTTCAAGGCGCTAAAGAACCTATCCAATTCCCGTTGTAACGAGCTTTGGATGGAAGAAGTAATGAATAAAAACAGTGATTTGAAACTGAAAGATCGTCGACGCGTAAAATCGTTATCCCTTGTCCTGTAAGTACTTATAAAGTCATCTGAATCAAGTAAGGTATTCCACTTTTTTATCAATTGACTTGCATATTCGACTTTCTGCAGCCGGATGAATCATTTTTTTCATATTTTTATACATATTATTGTTTTTGTTAACACAATGTAGCACAAACCTCATTCTAAATGAGCGATTTGTGCTATGTTTTTTTAACATTTTTCTTAACTTATTGACATTGAACCGGCTGGCAGGGAAGTCAACCGAGTTTACGAGCTCGACGAAGTCAAATCATCGCGAGCGGGGCAATTTAAAACTAAGCAATAAATGATATTTATCACTTATTAACAGGTATTTATCAATAGGATAGAACTGTATCAATAAAAACTTTTTATCTTTACTCAAGAAAATTTAAAAAAGTAAACGCGAAATAATTTTTATATAATTATTGTCGTTAGCTTTGCTGACCTTTTCAAAAATTAATAACGAAACCCGAAAAAAGGTCATACGTACAAATAAGTATAGTGCTTTATTATAAACTAATAATCATGGCTATTGCGATAAAATCTATACCAGTTCTTCAAGACAAAGATGCTAAAAGATTTATTGACGCTGCACAAAAGGCTTCATCAAAGAAGGCTACTATTGATTTTAGCCGCCAAATAGAATCAGCCAAAAGAATTTTAGAAAAAGCCAAAATGAAATAAACAGGAAATTGGGCTTTTTAGAAACACATTGTACCTTCAAACATTTCTCTCCTGAACTTTTAATTTCCTGCAATACATTTGATTGTGGCCATAATGATTTAAATGACTTTTTCACAAAAGACTGTATTAATTATTCAAAAGAATTGTTGGGGAAGACTTATTGCTTCACATTAGACGAAAATCCTAATACCATTGTCTGTATCTTTACAATTTCAAATGATAGTATAAAAGCCAGCCTGCTTCCAAACGCAAGAAAAAAGAAAGTCAGTAAATGTATACCGCACGAAAAACATATGCGTAATTATCCTGCTGTTTTAATTGGGAGATTAGGTGTAAATAATGAATTTAAAGGGAAAGGAATCGGAAGGGAATTAATAGACTTTATTAAATCTTGGTTTATTGATGAACAAAATAAAACAGGATGTCGCTTTATTGTTGTGGATTCATATAATGAAGAAAGCCCAATAATATTTTATAAGAAAAATGACTTTAATTTTCTTTTTGGTGATGAAGCAGACGAGAAAAAATACATGGGAATGGAAGAAAAAGCCTCTTTGAAAACCAGATTGATGTATTTTGATTTAATATTACTGAGAAAACAAAATTAATTTACCTGATTACACAAATATATCATTCTCAGGTTTTATTATCTGAAAAAGAGATTGGAATAAGAATAAGGGGTCAATAAAAGTGCCAATGGATACCCCGGTGCGAGATTACAAAAAAAGGGGGCCGAAAGCCCCCTTTCCTTTACACCTAATACCTGACCTCATATCATTCCTGCATATTCTCTTTTAACACTATGTAATTATAGGATCCCAGTTTTACGGGCAGATCAGCATGGAACATTTCCCCGGTAAAAACATCTTTGTATTTTTTATCAGCAACGCCATCCGGCAACTGAAATTCAACTTGCGTACCGGAAAGATTCGTGATTACCAGCAGCGCTTCCTCATCACCGGCGCGGATGAATGCAAAAACATCATCTGCCCCCGGGATCTCTACCAATTGCATGGTTCCACCTGCTTCCCCGTTCCACAATACCCGGTTTGATTTTTTCAGCCCGATGAATTTTCGATAGATCTTTTCCCAATCGCTCTCCTGCCATTCAATCGCGTCTTTTTCAAAAAATTCCAGTCGCTTCTTCATCCCGATCTCCTGCCCGCTATATAGCAATGGCATTCCCGGAACCGTAAATGTCAGCAGGGCCATTACTTCCACTTCATCGCCCATACGCTCAAACTCGGTTCCGTTCCAGGAGTTTTCATCGTGGTTGGTGATAAAGTTCA
>CAZWFM010000318.1:0-2979 GCA_964633185.1 uncultured Bacteroidales bacterium
AAGGCATTTTGCTATGACAATAAGAATACATTATACATTGGCACATACCTGGGAGGATTGAATATTTATAATTTAAAAACAGGTGTTTTCGAATACAGAGTGAATGATCCGGAGGATACAACAAGTTTGAGTGATAATGCTGTTTGGACTATTTTATGCGACAGCAAAGACAGGATCTGGATAGGGACAGATGACGGACTTGATTTGTATGATCCCGTTTCCGGAACATTTACTCATTATGGAGAAAGGTATGGTGTATCCATGGTTGTTATGGTATATGAAGATTCCGGAGGGAGATTATGGATCTATTCGGAAAATATAAAACTTACTATGGTGGATACCGATGAAAGAGTTCGTGACTTTCCATACAAAACAAGGGCTATGTGTGATGATAAGTATCAGGATATATGGATAGGAACATTGGGCAACGGCTTGATCCGATTTAATGTTGAGAATAATTCTTCCACTGTTTATACCACCAGAGAAGGGTTATGCAATAACATAATTTATGGGATCATAAACGAAAATGATAATTATTTGTGGATTAGCACTAAAAATGGGATTTCCCGTTATGATATTCATTCCAATCGTTTTAAAAACTATTCTAACTCGGATGGTTTATTGAACTCACAATACAATTATGGTGCTTTTCTTATGGAAAATAAACAGACCCTTGTTTTTGGAGGAGGCAAAGGAGTTGATTTCATATTTCTGAATCAGTTGGGAGAGAACAAATATATTCCCAATATCGTGTTTACCGATTTCAAAGTATTTAACAACCCTGTGCCGATTGCAAATGAGTCAGACAAAAAAAACACCCTTTCAAATCTGATATGTGAAACCAAACAGATTATCCTGGAATACGATCAGAATATGCTTTCATTTGAATTTGCAGCACTAAACTATGCGAACAGTGAAAAAAATATGTATGAATACAGACTTGAAGGATTTGATAAAGATTGGAACAGGGTTGGAAATCAACGAAGAGCTACTTATACGAATCTCGATCCGGGAGATTATACCTTGCAGGTAATTGGCTCTAACAACGACAACGTATTCAACACAGAAGGTACAAGTTTGCAAATTACTATTCTGCCTCCATTCTGGAAAACTTTATGGTTCAGGATCTTTATTTTATTTGTCTTGTTGTTACTGGGCTATTCTGTCTATCTGTTTATTTCAAACAGGGAAAAGTTGAAAAACCAATTGCTGTTCGAGCGCGAAAGTGCTCGTAAAGTTCAGGAACTGGAAAGACTTAAACATCAGTTTTTTATGAATATATCACACGAGATTCGTACACCCTTGTCACTGATCCTTGGTCCTTTGGACAGACTGTTAAAATTTAAACTTTCCGACAGTGAAAGGCATTCGCATCTTGAAATGATCCGGCGTAATGCAATGAATCTGAAAAAACTGGTAAATCAACTGCTTGATTATCGAAAACTTGAAACAGGAAATATTAAGCTGGAATTAAAAAAAGGAAATATTTCCCGGTTCCTGAAAGAAATATATGAATCATTTGAAGATATGGCGACAGAAAGAAAAATTCAATTGAATTATAAATCTCTTCAGGAAGAAATTCCAGCATTGTTTGATCCGGATAAAATTGAAAAAATCATCAATAATTTGCTGTCCAATGCCTTTAAATATACAGAAGAAGGAGGAACAATATCATTATTGATCTCAACCATTCATATTGATGAAATAGACGAAAACAACATCTTTATTCCGGTTCTGGACAAAAACAATATAACGCATAGTAAGTTTTTACAAATTGTTGTCCGCGACACAGGTATTGGCATACCCTCGAACCAGATAAACAGAATATTTAACCGGTTTGTGCAAATAAAAGGAAGAGAATTTGACAGATCGAGCGGGACAGGTATAGGATTGTCGCTAACCAAAGAACTTGTTAAGATCCATAATGGTTATATTCAGGTAAAAAGCAAAGAAGGGAAAGGAAGCAGGTTTACAGTACTCATACCGCTGATAGAAAATGAGGAGGAATTGAATACCATGATACAAATAGAGAATACTGAAGAACAGCAGAAACCTTTCAATGGAATACCAGATGAAGAAGTCGTACAAGAGGTACCTGTTAAACAGGATACCGGCAATAAAAGAATTTTACTCATTGTAGATGATAATCCGGATATTCGATTGTTTATAAAACATCACTTTGAACCTGAATATGCTGTTGTTGAAGCAAGAAATGGAAGAGATGGTTGGGAAAAGACATTGGAAATAATACCTGATATTGTTGTTGCTGACATCATAATGCCGGTGATGAACGGGAAGGAATTTTGCCGTAAACTTAAAAAAGACGAACGAACATCCCATATTCCTGTAGTATTGTTAACTGCATTGCATTCCAAAGAGAACCAGATAGCAGGTATTGATGCCGGGGCTGATGATTATATTACAAAACCATTTGACATCTCACTCTTGAAAGCCAGGGTGGATAACACATTATCCATTCGAAAAGCTTTAAGGGAACGATACAGCAAACAAATGGTCCTGAAACCAAAAGAAATCGTGCTGTCTTCTCCCGATGAGAAATTTCTTAAGCGTGTAATCCAAGTCATTGAGAAGAATATCGACAACATAGAACTGGATGTAGACAATTTATCTCAGCAAATCGGGGTGAGTCGTACTCAAATGTACAGGAAAATAGCAGCACTGACAGATATGTCGGCAAAAGAATTTGTGAGGGATATACGTCTGAAAAGAGCAACTCAGCTGATCGTTCAGGATAAACTGACCATTTCGGAAATTGCAATAAAAACCGGGTTTAATGATATTTCTTATTTCCGAAAATGCTTTAAAGAAAAATATGGTATGAGTGCTTCAGAATTTCATAAAGTTGGTCATATTCAGGAACCTGAAATAAGTACAACAAAGGATCATATCAGCGCCTGAGTTCATTTTCGGAAAAAATAGTTTACTTCACCGGCATTGTTCTTCATTCCCTTGAGATAC
>CAZWFM010000319.1:0-2967 GCA_964633185.1 uncultured Bacteroidales bacterium
GCTTATGCAAAACAAGCCCAACCCGTTTTCTGAAAATACGGAAATTGAATTTTATGTGCCTGAAAATGTAAAAAAGGCTACCTTAACCGTATACAATCTGCAGGGCAAACAGGTAAAAAGCATGAATATTGTTGAAAGAGAATATGGAAGTGCTGTGATCTATGGCTCTGAGCTACAGCCTGGAATTTATCACTATTCACTAATAGCTGATGGTGATTTGGTCGGTATCGAAAAAATGATCCTTACTGAGTAGACATTTAATCTTTGTTATTTTGAATCATGAAAAAAAATACACTTTATTACATTGCATTTTTGTTTCTTGTGCTAATGTTATTTTCTTGCCGGGAAAAAACGGATCATTTCCTGTTCACCGAGGAAGAGGAAAATTTTTTACCCTATAATCTGGATGATAGTATAAACCTAATCCATAAGGCGGATACAACAGTTTTGTATGTTATCAACTTTATGAAATTTGAGACCAGGGATATCTATTACAGTAATCAAATTTATGAAGTGCAATACGTAAGTATCGAAAATTCCATAAAATATTTTATTTTTTGGGATCAATGGAAAAGGGACAATATTTTCCAGGTACGTATTCAAACATTTTTTCCTCAGGATGATAATAATACTTTTTATTATACAAATGAACCTTCAGATTATATATGGCATCATGAGCAATATACGATAAATGACATACTGTATGAAAATATTATACAGATACGTGATACCAGCAATCAATCGGACCTGTATCTCAATTCCGAAAAAGGAATCCTTTTATTGGAATCTGATATAGATGAATATTTATTTAATTGAAATTAAATCAAGCACATAATTAAAATGAAAAATCTTAATTATTCAAAAAGAAAAAAACTAATAGTCTTTCAATATATAGTAATTAATTTCCTTTTGATTACAAATATCAATGGTACGATCCTTCCTGGAAACAACTCCTGGGGCAATGACATATCTTATTATGCATTTTTTAGTGGTACCTTGGATAAACCCATAATCATTCTTGAAGGTTTTGATATACTGGATAATTATGACGAAAGCGATTTATATTCCAATTGGAATGCCGGCAACTTTATTAATTCTACTTATTCTAAAGGATATGATATAATTTGTGTCAATTTTAATCAGAACTCACAGAATCTGCACTTAAATAAAGAATTAATTAAAGATTTAATTAAGGATGTAAATAATAGCAAAGTTGGAAATCAAGAAGGTATTTTAATAGGTGAGAGCATGGGAGGTATTATTGCCCGAATGGCCTTAAAGGAACTGGAAAATGAAAGTTATGATCATCAAATGGGATTATATATCTCCTATGATGCTCCACACAGGGGAGCTAATATCCCGATTGGATTTCAAACAGGGTTGGAGACAGTGAATGATATGTGGTTTCCTGAATTATTGGGTTCAGGTTTCTTAGGTATATTCACGTTTATTTGTGTAATATCTGAATCGAATACTGAACTATTGGAAGAAAAATTAAATTCCATTGCATGTCAGCAACTGCTTGTTAAGCATATAAAAGGAAATTCATATTTCAATTCATTGCAAACCTATCTTGACAATATTGGATATCCTGAAGAAACAAGGAATATATCTTTGGCCAGTGGTAGCAATACAGCTCAAACACTTGATTTTGAACCAGGTGCAAGAATTTTTTATCATACAAATTATGGCAATTGCTGGTTTGTAAACGAAGTTACTATTGAGATTAACATGACAGATATAAATTCCCATCAAAAAGTCTCAGATATCAGCGCTAAAATTCCTCCGTGCATAACCATTGATGGAGGGGCTAAATATGCTGACACCGGACCACAATGTTATGATAATTGTCCCGGAGGAATTTTTTCTACATATGGATATAGTACAGAAGGGATAGATTATTTTAGTTTTGTTCCTACTGTTAGTGCAATAGATCTTGATCCCGCAATTATTAACGGAACTGACGGATTAAAATATTTTAATTCCCAGTCAGGCAGAACTAAAGATGACATAATCAATAGTAATCTAAGCCCTTTTGACGATATATACTCAAATAGCACAAACTCAGGACACATTAGTTTAAATCAGTTGAGTAGCCAAGTATACAACATACTCGAAAGAGAGGTAATGTTAGATGAACTTTATATTCAAAACAGGGAAATTCAACATGACAGAACTTTTATCAATGATACGAGAATTACGGTTGGGAGTTCAGTGAACATTTGGCCAGGGAAAAATTGGGATGAAGGTGAAGTAATTTTCAAATCCGGGTCAACAATAGAACTTATATCTGATGAAATAATTCTAGACGAAGGAACAACAGTAGAATTAGATTGTGTTTTTTCGGCTCAACCATAAAATGGTATTCGCATTAATAATAGAACCAATTACCTAAAGAAGACGCCAAAGTTACTTTCAGCCATTAATATGAAAACTCCGAAGGAGTGCAACCTGCCTGCCGGTTTTCCCGCCTCAGGAGGGCCAATGTCAATAAGTTAATATATTAACACATCTAAGATCACCATTCGATAATCAGTAATCATAATTCATTCCATGATTTAAGAACATCGATTAACGATTTTTGATTTATATGTTCTTGCTTAATTTAAAGCATTTTAAATTAATTTTTGAATTTAAGGATATAATTATACCATTCACATAAAATGTGTTATTAATACAAATGGTTGTGTTATTTATCGGTTCCTTTTTATAAGGCCAAATAGCATTTAGTGTACCTTTTTCTTTTCCCCATATACCTTTTAAAACTTCTGTTTGGCCTGACAGGAACCAGGTTGCACACAAACATCCTGATCAGTTTTTCTAACAATTCCAGGATGTTTTTACCCGAAAAGAATTTTGGCAACATTTCTTTTACCTTTGCAAGTGCAGTAGTGAAGTTGACTTGGTATTTGTATTTAATTGATCTGTTGGTTTTCTCCCTAATCTCTTTTTCTAATTGGGATGATA
>CAZWFM010000320.1:0-2961 GCA_964633185.1 uncultured Bacteroidales bacterium
TATTTTTTTATTATGAACATTTATGTAGGCAATCTGAGTTTTAAGATTGAAGAATCAGCATTATCAAAATTATTTGAAAAATACGGAGAAGTATCTTCCGTAAAGATTATTACTGATAAGTATAGTGGCAGAAGCAAAGGATTTGGATTTGTTGTTATGGACAATGATGAAGAAGCCAAGAATGCAATCAGTGAATTAAATGGGACTGAAGTAGACAGCAGGGAGATCGTAGTGAATGAAGCAAGACCAAGACGTGAAAACTTTTCCCGATAAAAAATAAAGATCAGTAATTATGGCAAAAGGCAAAGTGAAATGGTATAATGATGCTAAGGGATTTGGGTTTATAGAATCAGAAGACAACGAAGATATTTTTGTTCATCGTACCGGTATTATGAAACCGGCACACACACTTAATGAAGGACAGGAAGTTGAATTTGAAATCCGGGAAGGAGATAAAGGATTGATTGCATTTGATGTAAAAGCTGTATAATTAAATCATATTCTGTATCGGCATCATCGGGTTGAATCGTCTGAGATGTAAAAATAATTTACATTTATAGGATTAATTCAGCAAAGTAAGGTCAATTTCTTACATTGAAATGAATTGGCATATACAATTTGTGTATTGCCTTTTTTTTGGAAGGATAAGACAAATCAGAATTCTACTGTTGTAACTGCCAGACAAATTTACTCGTAAATCTTTATTAGTTGCTTGAATTCGCAAAGAACCTGCGGCAGGTATTGCATTTATTGAAGTAATCATGAACTATTAAAAAATTCATAACGATAGTTAAATTAGTATCTTTAATTTAAGAAATGTATTAATACGCTGTCTGATGACTAAAAAGAAACGGATCTCCAAAGGATTTATTTTGGTATTTCTGATGTTTGTCTTAATCCAGACAGAGGGAATTTCAAATGCGATTTCTTTTGATCACTTATCGGTTGAAAACGGATTATCGCAGAATAATGCACTGGTAGTATTTCAGGATAGTAAGGGATTTATTTGGATAGGGACCGAAGACGGACTGAATTTCTATGATGGGTATGACTGCAAGATTTATCGTAATGATCCAAATAATCCGGGTAGTATAAGTAACAACTATGTCCGGACTATTTTAGAAGATCAGGATGGAAATATCTGGATAGGAACACAGCGCGGAATTAATAAATACAATTGGGCTAAGGATAATTTTTCTCATATGTATTTTAATCCTGGTGATTCGAATAGTATTGTAAATGATGGAATTCAAAAATTATATTTTGATTCAAAAGGAAGGCTTTGGATATTGACCGAAGAGGGGATCAATATTTTTGATATGAAGAATAATGTAATGAGGCTTCTTATGCATGATCCGTCAAACAAAAATTCATTGGCAAGCAACTTAACCAGATTTGTTTTGGAAGATAAAGATGATACTTATTGGATTGCCACGTATAGCGGATTGGCATTATTCAATGAAAAAGAAAATTCATTTAAGACCTTTGTTCATGATCCTTCCGATTTTCAGAGTCTGAGCAGCAATAAAATTCAGTATTTATTCAAGGATTCAAAAGAAAGATTTTGGATTGGTACATTTGATAATGGTCTGAATCTAATGGATAGAAACTCAGGTACTTTTACCAGATTCTTATACGATCCGACCAATATCAATAGCATTCCTAATAGTCTGGTAAACGTAATTGCTGAAGGGGAAGATGGTAAAATATGGATAGGAACTTCGGGCGGTTTGTGTTTTTATAATGAATTCTCCGACGATTTTACGGTCATTGAACGTGACGAAGAGGATGAAAGCAGCATAAGCAGTAATGATATTACAAATATTTACTTTGATATAAATAACCGGATGTGGGTTAGTGCAAGGTTTGGGGGTATAAATATATACGATGAAGGAAAAAGCAAATTTGTGCTTTACAAACCTAAAAAATCAGATGAAAACAGTCTGCGTGGAGAAAATGTGACATCTTTTGCCGAGGATGATTATGGGAATATATGGGTAGGTGTTGATGGCGGAGGGCTGAATTATTTAAACAGATCCACCAATACATTTTCACATATTTATTTTGATCCGAATAAACCTGGCGGATTGACTAATAACAAAATTCTGTCTTTGTGTTTTGACAGCTATGGTCTTCTTTGGATTGGAATGTGGGGAGGCGGAATTAATACGTATGATCCGGTTACCGGAGAATTTGATCATTTTCTGAATGATGCTGAAGATGAAAACAGCTTATGTGGTAACAATATATTTGATATTTATAAAGATAAGCAGGGAGATATATGGATAAGTACCTGGGGAAATGGTGTGTGCAGATACAACAGAGAAACAAATGATTTTACAAACCTGGTCGCTGATGATGTAGGTTCCATTTACAATTCCGGTTGCGTAATAATTATACAGGATCACGAGGGATTTTACTGGATTGCTACGGAAGGTGCGGGATTAAACAGATATGATAAGAATAAAGGTAAGTTTGTACTGTATCAGGAAGGAAATGAAGAAGGTCAACTATCGAACGGATCGATTTATTCGTTGTACGAAGATTCGAAAAACAGATTGTGGGTTGGAACCAATGGCGGTGGATTGAATGTATTGGATAGAACTTCTGATACTTTCACAACTTACAGAATGTCAGACGGTTTGCCTAATGATGTTATTTTTGGAATTCTTGAAGATGAAGATGGCAATTTGTGGCTTAGCACCAATGAAGGATTGTGTAAATTTAATCCGGACAGTGTTACATTTAAAAATTACAATGCAAGTGACGGACTTCAGAGCAATCAGTTTGGTCGCTGGGCATTTAAAAAACTTTCAACAGGTGAGTTGTTGTTTGGCGGAGTGCAAGGATTCAATATGTTTCGGGCAGATGATGTAATTGACAATCCGTATAAACCTCCGGTTTTTATTACAGGATTTAAACTTTTCAATGAAGACGTTGAGATTGGTAATGAGTCTATTT
>CAZWFM010000321.1:0-2961 GCA_964633185.1 uncultured Bacteroidales bacterium
ATTATTCCCATTACCGTCCTTGAAGAACTTGATAAATTTAAAAAAGGCAATGATCCGATCAATTTTCATGCTCGTGAATTTACCCGGGAACTGGACAGATTATCCGGTGATGGTTTGTTTAACGGAGGGATTCCACTGGGCAAAGGTTTAGGCACATTATCTATTGAAACAGGAAAAGTCTTTTCTGAAAAAATGAAAGCATCATTTCCTGAAGACACCCCCGATCATCGTATTTTGGCTATTGCCGAGTATGTTTACCTGAATAAAAAAGACAGTGAAGTTGTTCTTGTTACCAAGGATATAAATCTGCGTATGAAAGCCAAATCAATTGGTGTGATGGCAGGTGATTACGAAAGTGATAAAGTGCAGAATATCGATATGATTTACAAAGAGATTTATACTCTTGAAGACATAGATGATGAGCAGATAGCAAAGATTTACAATGAGGAAGCAGGTATTTCCGTTGATGAAATCAAGATTTCACCACCACCAAAACCCAATCAGTATTTTATATTAAAAGGAAATCGTTCCAGTGCTTTGGTACATTACAATTCAAACGATGCAGTTTTTGAGCGGGTATTAAAACAGAAAGTTTATGGTATTGAACCGCGAAATGCAGAACAAACTTTTGCTTTTGATGCACTTCTCAGAGATGAGGTACAACTCATCTCCCTAACAGGGAAAGCTGGCACCGGCAAGACGCTTCTTGCTCTGGCTGCAGCTATTCAGCAACGACAAAAATACACGCAGATATTTTTAGCCAGACCGATAGTACCTCTTTCAAACAGGGATATTGGTTTTCTTCCGGGCGATGCGAAAGAGAAGATCGGGCCATATATGCAACCTCTTTTTGATAATCTGGATGTGATAAAGAACAAATTTAGCTCTGCCAGCAAGGACTATCAGAAAATTGAGGAAATGCAGAATTCTGAAAAACTGATTATAACTCCATTAGCCTATATACGTGGAAGAAGTCTTTCCAGAGCTTATTTTATTGTTGACGAAGCACAAAATCTTACACCTCATGAGATAAAGACAATAATTACCCGTGCCGGAGAAGGTACAAAAATGGTTTTTACCGGAGATATTGAACAAATTGACACGCCTTATTTGGATATGAAATCAAATGGATTATCTTATTTAACTGATAAAATGATTGGTCAGGAAGTTTTCTCTCACATTAACCTTGTGAAAGGGGAAAGAAGTTTTCTGGCGGAGCTGGCGAGTAATCTTTTATAATCTTTCAACGAATTATGTCATCAAAAAAAACACTTTACATTGTTCGACACGGCAAATCAGCATGGGATTATGAGAATGTTTCTGATATTGACAGGCCCCTGAAGTTAAGAGGTATCAGAAATGCTTATGAAATGGCCCGCAGGCTAAAAATTGATTGTAAAGTACCTGAGGTATTTATTTCAAGTCCGGCAAACAGGGCGATTCACACAGCCACGATCTTTATCAATGTTTATGAGCTATCTTATAATAAACTTTATGTTGATGAACGATTGTATGGTTGCGGAGTAGACGAGATCATCAATTTAATTCGTTCTCAACCTTCATCTGTATCAAAGCTAATGATATTCGGACATAATCCTGATTTTTCGGAATTGACCCGGTCATTTGCAAAAAAGCCATTTATCGAGCTCCCAACCTGTGGAATTGCTATATTTGATTTTCAATGTTCTGATTGGGAACAAATAGAGAAATCAAATATGGAAAATGAATGCTATGATTTTCCTAAGAAAGAATCCTGACTTCAGACGAAAAAGTGTTAATAGAATATGGGGAATAAGCGCCAAAAAATTATCAACCGCGAATTGAGCTGGCTTTCTTTCAACGAAAGGGTATTGCAGGAAGCAGAAGATAAGAAGCATGTACCGTTGATAGAAAGGATTCATTTTCTTGGAATATTTTCCAACAATCTTGATGAATTTTTTAAAGTTCGTGTTGCCACTATAAAAAGAATGATAGACATTCAGGAAGGAAAACAGCGTGTTGAGGGAGAAAAACCAACGCGCCTTATGAATAAAATTCAGAAAAAAGTATTAAAACTTCAAAACAGATTTGAGACTGCATTCCATAATATACTTAGCGAATTAGAGAAACATAACATTTTTATAATTAATGAAAAAGAATTAAATCCAAAGCAGGAGATTTTTGTCAGGAAATATTTCAAGGAGAGAATTATGCCTGAATTGTCGCCCATCATGCTGCATAATATTGCAGAGTTTCCTTACCTGAAAGATAAATCGATTTATTTGGCTATAAAGCTTAATTATAATGGACAAGATAAGGATTCTGAGTATGCGCTGATTGAAATACCGACCGACTCGCTTCCCCGCTTTATTGAACTCTCATCGGAATCAGACAGAAAATTTATCATATTGCTGGAAGATATAATACGATTTGCTCTTGAGGATGTTTTTGCCATTTTTGAATTTGATACCTGCGAAGCATGGACAATTAAACTGACTCGCGATGCCGAACTTGATATGGACAATGATGTTTCGCAAAGCTTTCTTGAACAGATCTCCAAAGGTGTTATGGGAAGAAAAACCGGACAACCTGTCCGTTTTGTATTCGACAATAGTATAGCGAAAGATCTGCTGGATTTTATCATTAAAAAGATAAAACTTGATGAAGCTAATAATCTAATACCCGGGGGCAGATATCACAATTTCAAAGATTTTATGAATTTCCCCGACATAGGTCCAAAAGAACTTATTTATGAAAGGACAACACCTGTATGGCATAAACTGGTAGAATACAATAAAAGTATTTTGGCAATTATGAAACAGAAAGATTTCATGCTGCACGTTCCCTACCAGGATTTTAATATTATCATTGGATTGCTTCAGGAAGCATCCATTGATCCGAAAGTACGTGAAATATCGTTGACAATATACAGGGTTGCTGACAATTCAAAGGTGGTAAATGCCTTAATGAATGCATGCAGGA
>CAZWFM010000322.1:0-2957 GCA_964633185.1 uncultured Bacteroidales bacterium
TTGTTGGTTCAAACTCTTGGATAATAGACTTAACAAGGTTTAAACCCGACCTTTTGTGGAGACTTAGATAACCTTCACAAAAGTGTTCAGTTAACCATGGCCAAACAGTTCCCTGGTGATAGGCAAGATCTCTATTTTCCTGGTTGCCTTTATATTTACCCTTATAATCAGGATGACTTGGCCCAAGTGTTCTTAATCCCCTGGAAGTTAACAGTTCTCTGCGTACGATCTCAAGAATTGATTTCTTCATTTCATCTGAAAGGGGAGAATGAGGTACCGATGTTGCAATCACCTGATTAGGGCGCACACACCAGTCTTTGAATTCACCATCAACAAAATCGGCAAGGTATTTCTTTTGATCACTCCAGAACATTTTCAGAAAAGATGATTTGATCTTCTCTACATGAGAGTGCCATTTTTTTACAAATGCTGAATCATTCCATTTTTCTGCCAGTTCCAGACTGAATACAACGGCATTGTACCACAATGCATTTATTTCTACAGCACAGCCTGTTCTTGGTGTCACCGGCTTTCCGTTTACAACGGCATTCATCCATGTCAGAGCTATGCCTTGTTGTCCTGCATAAATCAGTCCATTATCAAGCATTTTGACATGAGGTAATGTACCTTCCCTGAATTTATTGAGAATTGATTTAATGGCTTTGTTATAGTTTTTCCAAACAAAACCGAAGTCACCTGTTTTTACTACATACCTCTGCAATGCCCAGATAAACCAAAGAGGTGCATCAACAGAAGTATATTCTAAACCATCATCGGGGCCAATATCAGGGAAGAGACCGTTTTTCATTCTTGATACCATGGTATCGACTACCGCTTTAAAAGTTTTTTTATTATCAACAGGCAATGTCAATCCAGGCAGCGAGATAAAAGTATCTCTGCTTGAGGTATTGAACCAATGAAAACCTGAAATGATTTCTGTTTTTCTTTCTTTTCTGACTATAAATTGTTCTGCTGCACTTAGCAGACAATTCTTAAAACTGTTCCTGGGTGTTCGCTTATTTAGTTCCACGGCATATTTTCTTTTCAGAGCAGCAGGAGTAGTTTGTTTTGTGCTGGCTGAAAAAATGATTGATTCTCCTTTACGAAGAGGTAACTCAAAATAACCGGGAACAAACAGGTCTTCTTTATAATCATATCCTCTTTTTTGTTCTTCAAGATATTCGATATTATAATACCAGTCTGGTGTTGAAACAAATTCAATTTCTTTTGAAAATTGGAGGTTCAGATAGGGATAACCATCGTAAAGCCTGGTTTTAATTCCATTGGGGATCATTTTCACTTTTGTTTGCGCATGCATATTGGCCTTACTTAAGCTGTGTACGTTTCTGAATGCTAAAAATGGAGTGAACTTCAAACGTGTTAATTTATCTGCCTCAAGAAGTGTATAGCGAATCAACATCTGCTGCTCGCGTTCAACAAGAAGACTTTCCCGAACTATCCGAACGCCTCCGACCCTGTAAAAAATTTTAAATACATGCTCAGCCTGAAAATCCTGAACATATTTATGTCCTTTCGGATTATAATTATCTCCCTGGTATTTGTGGATTCCCAGGTTGAATTCACTGCTATCCTGGATAATTGTGCAATCAAGAGTAGAGAGCAATACATGTTTATCTCCATCAAGATGTTCCATGGGACAAACGAGAATGCCGTGATATTTGCGTGTATTACAGGCAATAATCGTAGTACTTGCATACGATCCTGCACGATTGCTTCTCAACATCTCGCGGTTAAGCGAATATTCCAGGTTTATTAACTCGGATTTGTCGAAATTCAGGTAGCTCATTTTTTCAAAGTTTAAATCTCATATTAAGTTACCAAATAATGTGCTTTATTAACATACTATAGTATTATTTTTTAATATGCCAATTGTACGAAATAGCGTATTAATAATATACTATCTTAGTAACCATCCTTAAGTCAGATTGAAAGAAAACCCCTCGAACCAACTTAAAATTATTGCAAATAGTAGTGAGATAATTAATAATTTGCGCTATATAACTCAAATTCAAATCAGTCTGTGAAATTAGATATTTTTGCATTATCATACTACATTAACACATTCAATTTTAACTTATTTTTTACTGCTTTGGTTTTATCTTGTAACAATAAAATCAGTAAAGAGTTGTTTATACACTACTTTTTTTTCAAATTGCTCAATCATAAGAATTTCATTCCTTTCGGAAAGATTGATGAGTGAAGAAAACTATTTAGGATGTATAGATTTGCAGAGGTTTAGTGAAAATCCTTAATTAACAGAAAGATCATGATAATAAAGAAATGGATCACCAGTATTTGCGCAATAGCATTTTTATGTGTATTTGTATTTATCCAGTCATGCAACAGGGAGAATAATTTTAGTATTAAAGTGAGTTTTGAACAGTTGGATCCTACACCACTTAGACTCTATTTGTTAACAGAGTCGGATGCAATACTTGTGGATTCTGTTCATATGAAAGAAAAGACGAGAGTTAAACTAGAGGGCAAGGCGGAATATTCATCAATCTATCTCTTAAAATTCTTTAATGATCAAACCATTTATCTTGTAATTCATCCCGATGACAAAATTTCAATTGAGGTGAATAACTCGATGGACGAAATTACATATTATGTTAAAGGATCGCTTGATTCAAGGCTCATTAAAGAGCTTACAGACAAACAAAATATCGTATTAAAAACGATAGATCAGCTGAGCATAGCATGGGAAAATAACAGAACTGACAGTTTGCTGCTAAAACAAATTGATAGCAGTTATTCGGCTCTTTTAAAGGAATACCAAAAATATTCCAGGAATTTCATTACTTCAAATCCGAATTCGCTCGCAACAATTCTTGCTCTTTATCAGAATTTCGGAAGAAAATCGCAACCTTTGTTCGACAAATATGATGATTTGGATATATTTGATTTTGTTGATTCCAGTCTTTCCATATTATATC
>CAZWFM010000323.1:0-2955 GCA_964633185.1 uncultured Bacteroidales bacterium
ATACTCCCGTTAGCTTGAAAACTCAACTGTTTTCTGGGACGGTAGGGGGATTGCGGCGAGGAGCTTCAATAATTGGCATTTAAATTGTTATTCTGAAAACAGTACCCTTTTTAATTTCACTTTCTACTTGTACTCTTGCGTTGTTTTTGGCAAGAAATTCCTTGCATAACATCAAACCAATTCCCGTACTTTTTTCTCCGATGGTTCCATCCGGCATATGAGATTTATAATACGTAAACAAATTACGCATTGCCTGTTTATTCATACCAACACCAGTATCTTCGATCTCAATCATGGTTTTGTTTCCTTTTTTGAAAGTTCTGATGAATATCTTACCATTTGCAAAGGTGTATTTTATAGCATTTGAAAGAATATTTCGCAAGGAAGTTTCCATCATATTTTCATCGGCGTGAATGATCATCTCTTCGGAATAAAAGTCTGTAATTACTTTCAGTTTCTTAAATTCAATGATCTGTTGAAAAAATTTCAATACCTTATAAATAGTGGCAACCAGATCAAAGTTTGTTTTCTGTGCTTTCAACTGTAGCAAATCATTCTTTGACCAGTTTAAAAGATTTTCAAGTGTTAAATATACTGTACTAGTATTAGTACTTAAGGAATTCAATATATCATAAAGTTCGGTTCTGGTATATGAATCTATTTTTAAAAGTGCCAGTTTCAGAAATTCATCCAATATTCCAATTGATCCCCGCACGTCATGAGAAATAAGAGAAAGTAATTTTGATTTAATTCGGTTAGCTTGTTCAAGTTCTTTATACTTTTTCTTCAGTTCATTGCCGGAAACCAATAATTCCAGATCTGTTTCAATATACTCTTTGATATTAAACAATATCTCTTCACAGATTTTGTTATAATGATTTTCCTTATTGTCCAACAGGCAAACAGTTTGCTTCCTGGGTGAGATTGGCTCCAAATAATAAAATTTCCGGAGGTAAGATACTCTCCAGTAGAATACCAAAAGGAAGTAATCGTTTAAAAATAGCATTAAGACAGGCAGCCAATTGTATTGGAAATATGAAAGAAGCGAACCTGCATAATTTTTTTATTAGAATCTGAATAAGAAAAGGGCGTTCAGCAGCTATAACTGCAACAGCAAGAAAATTAGCATTGATTATATGGAACATGGTTGTAAAAAAAGTATCCTATAATCCTCCAAATAAATATGAATTTCTGGATCAAAAACGAAAAAGAAAAGTCAGGGAAATGAGAAAATTGATAGTAAATTATGCCATTTCTCCTGAAGAAATCGGTTTTGTAACTTCTTGAATATTATTACATTTACAAAAACGTTAGTCAGAATAACAAACCGAGATTTTTCAAAAAAGATATAGGATTAATAAAGACACCTGATTGCTTGAATTTGTCCATGGAATGGTTGGTTAATGTTTTATTTAACATCTAATAGGATGTATAACGAATTAAGCAAATGATAATTTTTGTTAAAAATGGCAAGATAAAAAATTATAGATTAAGTTTTGGTTTAAATTGTTTTATAACGATCATTTATACTGCAAACAAATTATTCATCTTTTGAGGAAATATAAATTTCACCTCGTTATTAAGTAAAAAGAGGTTTTTCCATGGTTTTTTCGGTAATGATTTTATAAGAACTCTTTGATTGAGGATAACGTATACACAGTAGCTCAATTGAAACAAATGACCACTTATTATCAACAATTCAACCACCTTCAACCTGTTTGCAATTTGTACATTGCCATTCGGAAAATTGTTCATGTGATTGTTATGAAAAGGAAAACGTACAATTCATTCAACCTTCTGATCATTCTTTTTATAATTGCCGGTTCTATTGCCTGCAACAAAGAAGAGACAAAAGCAGTAAACCTTCTTGTTTCACCTCTGACGATTGAATTTGAAGCCGGAGGAGGAGAAGAAGAAATCCATATAGTAAGCAATAGTCAATGGACAGTCAATAATGCATCCGATTGGTGTACCGAGTCAGTTCAAACATTTTGTGGTGACGGATCATTCATTCTTACGGCAAAGACAAATGAGAGCAATGAAAGCCGTGCAGCGACCATACAGGTTGTGGCAGCGGAAATTACCAGAGAAGTTGAAATTACACAGAAGGGTCTAGATGATACGATACCGGATATTACCTATGACATTCCTCCGGATAATACCGATATGCGCTCAATTTCCTGTGTTGAGCTGGCTAAGGATATGCAAATCGGCTGGAATGTTGGAAATTCGCTTGATGCCATCGGTGGCGAAACGGCATGGGGCAATCCAATGATCAGTCAGCGCCTGATAGATTCTGTGAAAGCTGCAGGCTTCAATGCAATACGTATTCCCGTTGCCTGGAGTAAGTTTTCCGATGAGTCAACTTTTACCATCGAAACCAACTGGATGAACCGTGTTGAGGAAGTAGTGAACTATGTTTTGGTCAGAGGCATGTATGCTATTATTAATATTCATTGGGATGGCGGCTGGATACAACCAACCTATGCACAGGAAGAATATGTCAATAACCGGCTGGAACTCATGTGGAAACAAATAGCAACACATTTTCGGGATTATAACGACTATCTTTTGTTTGCCGGTACGAACGAGGTGATGGCAGAAGGTGATTATGGAACTCCTACTGTAGAATACTATACTGTACAGAACGGGTACAATCAGACATTTGTTACAACTGTTCGTTCAACCGGAGGTCGCAATGTATACAGGCACCTGGTGGTACAAGGATTTAATACCAACATTGATCATGCGGTAAACTATGCTGAAATGCCTTCCGATGTTGTGAACGATCGGTTGATGATGGAGGTGCATTATTATGATCCGTATAATTTCACCATTAATGTAAACAGCAACATTACTCAATGGGGAATGTATGCGACCGATCCCTCACATACAGAAACCTGGGCGAATGAGGAATATGCTGATGCGCAATTCCAGAAAATGAAAACCAGTTTT
>CAZWFM010000324.1:0-2936 GCA_964633185.1 uncultured Bacteroidales bacterium
AAGCACGGTTCTGTGAGAGGTTTAGGGGTGAGATTCCCCTTTACCTACTCGACATATTTCTTTTTATGTAAATCTCATATATTTTTTAACTACATCAACATTCTCTTTATCAGTCAACATCTCAAGTAGAATAAATGCCACATCTAACCCAGTTGAAGGTCCAGTTGATGTTATAATATTTTTGTCAATCACAATACTTTCATCCTGTACTATTCCCCCAAAATCAGCAAGTTGCTTTCTTCTCACACCATCTAATAAATCATATGTGGTTGCTTTTCTTCCTTTTAAGACTCCAGATTTACCAACTGGAAGTGCAGAAACACATATTGCTGCAATAATTTTTCCAGCTTTATCAAATTCTCGAATTAGGTTTAAAAGTCTCTCATCATAGGCATCTTCGTAAAATCCAGCCTTTTCAAATCCACCTGCGATAGCTAATGCATCAAAATCTTGAATATTAATTTTTTCAAATTCCAACTCAGGTAGAACAGTAAAATTCCATGTGCATTTTATCACAGGTCGAAGTCCAGTTGTCATCAAATCAACAGGTTCTTTTCCATAAACTCTACTCCACCCAATAACATCTGTGAATACACTTGCCTCATATTCTTCAAATCCTTGTGCAAGGAATAATAATACTTTTTTATTTTTCATATTATCTTATTTTATGTGATTGTTTTCTTTAATCGAAGTGCTACCTTTCATAGTGGGGTGATTGTGGACGGACAGAAAGACTCTTTTGCAGCCTATGGCTTTTGAGGGTAGCCTGAGGGTTGCAAATGTGCCTTGATGTGAAGGGACGGATGTGTTAGCTTGCGCTGAATAATCTTTTTTTATTTTGCTTACTCCATTCATTCTCTATATTATTAAGATAAAAATCTATATCAACGCTCTAACCATTTTTTAAAATCCTGCACTTTTTCGCGGCTAACTATTAAATCATCAGAATTGTTTGAATTAAGTTTAACTTTTAAACGACTATTAGAAAAACTTACAATATCTATGATCGCCGAAGAGGAAACGATGAATTTACGGTTGATTCTGAAAAACCTTGAAGGATCTAATAAACCTTCCAACTGATCTAGCGAATAGCTGATTGCATAATCACGCCCCGAATTATTTTGAAGGAAAGTATATTTTTCCATACTATAGAAACATTGAATATCTTCAGTTGTAAACAATTTAATATGCTCACCTACATTCATTACAAATTTGTTCTTGTATTTTTTAGTAAGCGAGTGCATGATGCTATCAAATACCTGCACTGGTATCTCTTTAGGTGTGTTGTTTTCTTTAAATTTATTAATCGCATTTTTCAATTCATTCAGATCTATTGGTTTTAGTAAATAATCAATACTATTTACCTTGAAAGCTTTAAGAGCATATTCGTCATAGGCGGTGGTGAAAATAACCGGCGTTTTAACAATGGTTTGTTCAAATATTTCAAAGCTTAAACCATCGGCCAGTTGAATGTCCATAAAAATTAGATCGGGTTCCTGATGGGTATTTAACCATTGAACAGTATTTTTAACCGTTTGTACGATTTCTGTAATAGCTATGGATGAGTCATATTTTTTAATTAGTCCGACTAATCTAGCAGCGGCAACTTTCTCATCTTCTACAATCAGGCAATTCATATCTTATGGTTCAATAATTGGCAACTTTACAATAAACGTACTATCTAATTCAACAACTTCCAAAGATGAACCAGAAAGATATAAGTACCTTTTTTTCAGATTTTCAAGGCCCAAAGGTTCTTTGCCCGAATTTATTGAGGTTTTCTTTTGAATGTTGTTTTTCACTATTATAAAACCTTCTTCTATATCAATCACAATTTTCAATGGCATATCATCAGCTATTACATTGTGTTTAATGGCGTTTTCAACTAACATTTGTAAGCCTAAAGGAACTATTTGTATAGTATTGTTGGTCGGTAAATTTGCATTAAATATGAGTGCATCGCCAAACCTCATTTTCGAAAGAAAAATATAATCCTCTACAAATTTCATTTCATCAAGTAACGAAACTAATTCTTTATCGTTTTGCTCTAATACATAACGGTAAATATCTGATAGTTTTTTTATAAAGCTGGTTGCCAGTTCAGGCTTCTGCTCTACCACACCGCTAAGGGTATTTAAACTATTAAAAAGAAAATGTGGATTAACCTGATTCTTCAGGGCTTCATATTTAGCCAATAAATTTTCCCTTTTTAACTCCTCATTATTTTCAATGGACTTAATCCATTTATTTGAAAGGTGTGTTGAATAAAAAATGGAAATAACAATAAAGTCAAGTGAAAGTATCATTAAAGCCATTATTAATACATTCATAATAAGATCTTTTCCAGACATCTCCAACACAAAACGATTAAACATATAGGTTAAAACAGGACTAATTATTATCCCATAAATTATGTAAGTCAGCAAAGTAATCATATTTGCTTTTTTGGGGTTTTTTGCCCAATTAAGTTTTTTTTCGGTATATATTCCAATTGCCCAATGTCCTAACCAGAAGGCAAACCCGAGTTCGTATCCAAATGAAGTGTACTTAATGTAATAAGAAAATGATGAAAATAGGTGGAAGCCTTGAAAGACAAAACCCATAATGGTAGACACTGCAATTATAAAAATAATTGAACTAATTATGTGGGAATTAATTGCCTTTTTTTTGTTTTTGAATATTTTCATGTTGCTCAATTTATATTAAAAAATTCAAACTATTATTCTACAGTAAAATATGTTTGAAGAAAAGCAATCATTTTATTCCATGAATCAATTTGTGCAGCAGAATTCTCTGAATCTTTACCTCCTGTTGCTATTTGATCATATTTATAATTTATTGTTGGCATTAGATCTGGTCTAAAAAAAATTAAATGCCCGGCATTATCATAATTTAAACACTCAATTTGATGCTCAAATTTTAAACTATCTAATCGA
>CAZWFM010000325.1:0-2927 GCA_964633185.1 uncultured Bacteroidales bacterium
TGTTTCATTTGCAGAGGCCTGCATCTGAAATTTGCCTACCGCTCCGTTAAAGTCAGCCGGACGATCGAAAGGAAGCTGTTTAATTATGAATTTGACCGGTTTGCTTTTTAAATTAATCCTTGCTCTGTCGTATTGCGGACCGAAGAACTCATCAAAGATAGATTGTGGTTTTCTTCTGGTCTGTTTTTGTACTTCCACAAGCAATTCAAAAGGTTCGACTGTAATTTCTCCTGATTTCTGAGGATAAAGTATCACTTTCTTAAGTACGCCGGAATAATAAATATCATTTCCAACCTTTTCGCGTTCCAGTGATAAAGAAGGCACTTCAACTTCCTGCTGGTAAAATCCGATAAAGTCCGGGCCTTTGAATCTTTGATCAAAACCAGAGATATTAAGTTTCGTGTATATTTTAATCCATGCTGTAATTTGCTCACCTACATAGGCATTTTTTTTATCGGTAACAAGACGTAAAAAAACATCTTCTCCACCTGATGATTGTGTTTCTGCTTTTGGTTGCTCCTGAGAGGATGAAGGTTGCCCGGCATTAGACTGCGCCCCTGACGACACAATTTCAATTTCAAGAGGATTTGATGATACGGGATTTCTTTTATAAACTGCTTTTGCCGGATTGAGTGTATATTTCCCTGCCTGTGCAGGAGCTTGTAAATAATAGGTAAAGGTATAAGTTGATGTTCTGGTTGTTTTACCATTTACCATACTGATGGATGTACTGCTGCCAGTACTTGGTCCTCCAAGATAACTGAATTCTCCAAATTCGGGAGGAGTAAATTCATCAACATTTTTGTCCACTGTATATACAAGCTGAAATTGTTCTCCGGTCCTTAGTACTTTGGGTGCTCGAGCTGTAAAAGAAATCTCCTGAGCAAAACCGGGATGCATATCCATAAAAAGAACAGCAATTGCCGGTAAAACCAACCTGCACAGATATTTCCAATTCAAATTATTCATAGATCATCTTTTAAATACTCTGATTTACCACTCTTTTTCCACCGGAACTTTTCGTACTTTGGCCTTTTCTTCCTGCACTTTCTTCATCACATCCTTTTCATCCTGTTCCAACGCATCAAGCAAACGTTCGGCATCTTCCTTCGAAATCTGCCCGTCTACATTCTGAGGTCGCTGATTTTGTTGTTCATCCTTCTGCTGCTGATCCTTATTCTGCTCCTCCTCTTGATTCTTCTGATTCTCCTGGTCTTCCTTATTTTTATCCTGTTGCTGATTCTGTTGTTGCTGGTTTTGCTGCTGCTGTTGTTGCTGGTTTTGCTGCTGTCGCAACATTTTCTGTGCCAGAAATAAATTGTGTTTGGCATCAGCATCCGATGGATTCATACGAAGACACTGCTTGTATGCTTCAATACTTTTTTCAAGTTTCTGAGCCTTAAAATATGAATTTCCAAGATTATAAAAATACTCTGAAGAAACATTGTCACTTTCTTCTGTGTTGACCAACGACTCATATTTTGTTATTGCCGGTTCAAATTGTTCCTGTTTGTAAAGACTGTTGCCCAGATTGTATGTTGCCTTCTTTGATTCAGGATCCTTTTCCAATGCCTCCCTGTAATGCAATTCAGCTTCATTGAACTGATTATTATAATATTCCCTATTCCCTTTTCGTATCTCTTTTTTTGCTTTTTGAGCAAAAAGTATACCCGGCAGTAACAACAACAATATGACTATAATTCTATGCATTTTTGTCACCAGTTTTAAATAAAGAAAACTTCTTTAAATATGGATTTTTTCTTTCCAGTATTAATAAATCCAACAACAATAACAATAACGCCAAAGCAATAAAATAATAAAATTGATCTTCGTATTCTGAATAAATTTTGGTTTCAATTTCAGATTTATTTAAATTGTTCAAATCGCTGTACAATTTATTTAAACCAACATTACCGGTCGAAGCACGGAAAAACTCTCCATCAGTTGTTGAAGCAATTTTTTTAAGCATTGTCGGATCCATTCTGCTAATAATGACTTCACCCTGTCTGTCTTTCAGAAATCCATTTTGCCCAACTCTTTCCGATACAGGAATTGGTGATCCTTTGGGTGATCCCATACCAATAGTATATATTTTGATTCCTTTTTCTTTTGCTCTTTCCGCAGCCTCAACAGCATCTCCTTCATGGTTTTCACCATCAGAAATAATCACAATCACCTTACTTGCTTCCTGGTCCTGAGTGAACGACTTAATCCCTAAATCGATCGCATATCCAATTGCTGTGCCTTGTTTTGATACTATCTCTGTATTGATAGTCGACAGGAATAACTTGGCTGAAATATAATCCGTAGTAATTGGTAATTGAGTATATGCATCTCCTGCAAATACAATCATTCCGATTTTATCATCCTGCATCCGATCAATAAGATTAACAATTGCCTGCTTTGCCCTTTCAAGTCTGTTTGGTTTAATATCTTCAGCAAGCATGCTTCTTGAAACATCAAGGGCTATTATCATCTCAATCCCTTCACGTTTTACTTCTTCAAGTTTCGAACCAAACTGGGGACGTGCAAGGGCAATTATCACAAGAAGAACAACAAATAAAAATATTGCGAATTTGATGTTCTGTCTGACAGGTGATCTGTCAGGCATCAGGATATCAAAAAACATGCTGGATGCAAATCGCCTCATATTTCTTTTATTCATTTGATTGAATAAAATGTGCAGGACAATACTAACCGGAAGAACTATCAAAAAATACAAAAAATGACTATTGGCAAATCTGAACATACTTTTCTTCTTTTAAGGTATTGACCGTAGTATAGTTTTTCTTATTAAAAAATCAAGCAAGAGAATCACAAACGCAGCAAAAACAAAAGGAAGGTATTCCTCTTCTTTTCTGCTGAATTCTTTGACGTTTATTTTCGATTTTTCAAGCCTGTCTATCTCCTGGTAAATCTGTCTGAGT
>CAZWFM010000326.1:0-2919 GCA_964633185.1 uncultured Bacteroidales bacterium
CTTGTTGAAGCAGCTCAATCACAAACTGTCGATCCTATGCTTCATCCCGACGATATTGAAAGACTGGGAAGCCTTATAGAAAAAGCCTCGAGTATGGAGGTACATGAACTTATTATTAAGAAAGGTGATTTCAATCTGGCTTTAAAGAAAGGGAACAATGGCTCAAATGATTCGTCAAATTTTGAAAGTACAATAACTGCCGAAAAAAAGGAAAAGCCTGTCACCAGTGCACCGGAAGAAACGGAAAAATCTGCCGGGAAAGTAGCAGAAGAACCTGTTGAGAAAAAAGCTGAACAAGCTGTTGCTGAATACAAAGATTATATCAATGCTGTTATGGCCGGCACGTTTTATCATGCTCCGGGAATAAATAAGCCTCCTTTTGTTGAGGAAGGAGCAATTGCCAATAAAGGTGACACTATATTTATTCTGGAAGCCATGAAACTCATTAATGAGATAAAGGCTCCCTTTAAAATAAAAGTTCTGAAGGTTCTTATTAATAATGGCGATACGGTTACAAAGAACCAGCCTGTTATGGCTGTTGAAAAAGTATAATGCACTCCGGATTAAACAATACTTACCATTATTTCTTATCCGGATACACAGTCGATTCTGACAGATTTGCCCGGGGAATGCACATGCAAATAATTCCCGGCCCCAACGTCCTGAATGGTTGAATGAAAGGCAATCAGAACACTTTTCCAAACAATCCATTATATCGTAGATACTTCATCTGAGCCATAAAATTCAGTTTTGAATCATACGGAGAATGAATTGTATTTTCGTCAGTCATTGTAACGATAATAACTTTCATTCGTGATATGGCAAATCTGACTTATTAGAAATGATTTTCCTTTTTTCAATTATCACTTGTTCTTAACGAGTAAATTCTTACAGATCCTTTCTCAAGGATCAAATGATCAAGGTATTTTTGGATATTTGTGTTTTCATCAACTGATCTGCAATCTGAATACAAGTATTTAGCTCCTTTATTAATCATTCCTTCTATTTCTAGAGCATTAAGATTATTATTGAAACACCAACCTTTTTTATCAATATAATAGAAAAAAATAAAGCAGGAAATATCATTGCCTGCAACACACAAATCGTTCTTCGGAACAGCATTTCTGAGTTCATGCTTATAAATCAACAGATCTTTATTGAATCCGGGAGAATCTGTATCCCACCTGTTTTTCATTCTCAGATGACATGTAAAAGGCAAAACAATAAGACAGAACAATACCAAATAATCCCAGAATTTTGAATGCAATGTAAAAAGTTGATAGGCTCCGTAACTAACAATAATAAACAAGACGGGATAGAATGGGAATAAATAATAATCATGAACCTTTGCTATCATATTGATCTCAAAAATAAAATAAGCCAGAATTGCTGAACTCCAAATAGTGAGTGGAAAGAATAGTTGATTTTTATGAACCTTTCTTCTTATGATAAAATAGAAACCTGCGAGGAAAAACGGCACGGAACCATAATTCAGGAGTAATTCAGGCAGAGAGGAGATCAGATTATGCTGTAGATAATCAAAAATTGTCGAAAATGGAACCCTTAAGTTCAACATACCCTGAACTATTCCATTTCCATGCCATTGAGGGATTACGATTATATACCATATTCCGGGAGGGACTAAAAAAAGTCCGATAAGTAACAAACTAATTATGTATTTCCTGATAAATTCTTTGCGGATTATTCTTTGTATAAAAAATGAACATGGCAGAATGAAATACAGAATAAAAGGCAACTTGCTTAAAGTGCCAAGACTCAGGAACAAGCCGCTAATTAGTATAAATTTTAGCTTTTTATTACGTAACCATAAGAAAAAGAATGATACTCCCCATATGGAACAACATAAGGCAAAATTGTCTGGCATCGGATTCACTGTGTAATAATAAAAACTGGGTGAGAAATTCAACGCCCAAATGCCAATAAGAGCTATGATTTTTTTTTGAAACAGGTTTATTAACAGGTGATAAAAACCCAACAAGGTAAGTAGTCCGATAATGAAAGATAAGATCCTGCTTATAATCAAGTGATTTCCAAATATTTTATATGCTCCGGCGAACAACCATTGCATGATCGGGAACTCCATACGAAAAATACCGTCACCATCTCCCCGGTTATTTCTTCGTGGATTCAGGATGTTGAAATCTTCCTCATAGAAGTTGATTATTGTAGATTGGGTTTGGGTTTGGCGCCAGACATGAAAACTTACAAGTTCCTTTGTGAATACTTTATAATGCATAAATACGTTTATTCCGGACAATAGAATAAAAAACATTAAAAAAGAATATTTAGTTGTGGGTAACTTTTTTACTTTTTCAAGCATAGAATGAACTTTAATTTTGAGCAATAAACTTTCCGCCAGGAAAGTTAATTCAGATTATAATGATTGTACGTTTATTCTTTATTAAAATAATTCTCGTGGGTATTTTTCCAAGTAATTAATCACATTCACTAATAAAAACGTTATGCTATAAATGAGTATTACTTTTTCCAAGCAAACGGATACTCACCATCCCATTTTCCTTCACCTGCCAGCACTGTATACAGTGCATCATGAGACATGGTTTCGAATATAGTAAACTCGGTAAAAGATATTGCTTTCAGATCATCTGCAAAAATTCGTTCGTTTGGCAGATCTTCAATGACCGGTATAACCTCAGACTTTCTCCACCAGCTTCGGATCCCGGAACCAAAAACAGTAATTCCGGGTTTGGGGCTCCAACCCATATTCATTGTATACGCACATTCCCTGTCATGAGGATTATGCACCTGGTGGAATCCAAGACCGGTCACATAACTAATGCCAATCGGATTTAGTCCCAGTTTGTAATCCATGAGTTCCGATGCTGCATCGATGTATTTCTGTTCTTTTGTAAGACTCCAGTATAGCATGGGAGCACA
>CAZWFM010000327.1:0-2916 GCA_964633185.1 uncultured Bacteroidales bacterium
ATCCTTTTTAACGATTACACGATTCAACAATTAAACAAGAAACTCTAAACTCATCACCTCATCAACCTTCATTATTAATTATTAATTATTCATTATTCATCCTCCCCTGCCTGTATCCCTTCGGATCAATCTCTATTTTGGTAAAGCCTATGGATTGCATGGATCTTAATACTTCATTATACAACTCCCTGTCAGAAAACCAGTCCACCTGATCATTCCTCACTTCAATTTTTACGGTTTTTCCGTAGAACCTGGCTCTGACATTTCG
Organism: uncultured Bacteroidales bacterium; assembly: GCA_964633185.1. Taxonomy (GTDB): domain Bacteria; phylum Bacteroidota; class Bacteroidia; order Bacteroidales; family UBA10428; genus UBA10428. The sequence continues at coordinate 269 of CAZWFM010000327.1, forward strand.
AAAGCCTTTGTTTATCAGCACTTCTTCTGCTCTATCAATCATCTTAAGTTTGTCCTTTGTCACAGCTTCACCATAAGGAATACGCGTTGCAAGGCAGGCCAGTGCATCTTTGTTCCATGTTGGAAGATTAAAACATTTGCTTATTTCCCTGATTTCATCTTTTGTCAGTCTGGCCTCCTGCAAAGGACTTCGAATTCCTCTCTCATGCAATGCCCTTGCTCCGGGACGAAAATCGATCTGATCATCGTGATTCGACCCATCAACAATAAATTCGATTTGATTTTCCCTCGCTATTTCTTCTATTTTTGAAAAAATCAATGATTTGCAATAATAGCATCTGTCAGGAGGATTGTTTTTGAATGCATCGTGTTTAAGTTCATCGATTTCAAATGTAAGGAGTTTAACACCCAGTTTTTGTGTAAAATTCAATACTTCATTTCTTTCTCTTTCGGGTTGTAAAGGGGATTCTGCATATATAGCCACTGCTTTATTACCTAAGACCCTGTATGCAATATCTAATAAAAGCGTACTGTCAACTCCACCGGAATAGGCAATTGCCACGCTGCGCATCTTTTTTATCGAATGCTTTACCTGTTCAAGTTTTAATTTCAGAACCTCAGACAATTGATCTTTTGTAAAATTTCTATGATCTGTCATTCTATAGCCTGTTCTTTAATATTTGATACAACTCCTCCTTTATCAGAATTACAGGATGATTTTTCATTCCTGTTGCTGTAATAATCGTATTAAAATCCTTTTCTTCAACTCCAAAATTACTTAAATGCGGGATGTTCATTTTCTCAATATACTGATTCATAATGTTCAGTAATAAATCAATGTAGTAATCATCTTCTTTCCCTTCGGTCTCTGTAAATTTCCTTCCTATTTGAGCATATTTCCTTAGAAAAAGACTTTGAGGGTCAGATTTTCTGAGTTTTTGAACGGTGATCGTGTTAACAATTCCCATAAGTCCGCCACAAACAACTCCATGAGGTATGGGAAACAAACTTCCGAGAGGTTGTGCAAATCCATGAACAACACCCAGACCGGCATTTGAAAGAGTGATCCCCGAAATTAAGGCAGCATAAGACATTTTGGTACGTGCACCATGATCATTGCCGTTGTTATAGGCTTTCATGAGAGAATTTGCAATGCAGCCAATTCCTGAATAGGCCAAAGCATCTGTCATGGCATTCGCTTTTGTCGACAGGTATGATTCCATCAATTGCGTAAAGGCATCCATGCCACTGGCAGCAGTGATTTCCGGTGGACATTCAATGGTTAGTCCAGGATCCACCAAAGCCAGATCAGGTACATAATTGTCATGTCGTAACGACTTTTTAAATCCCCTGTTCCCCTGCTCCGAAATAACAGCATTTTTAGTGGCCTCACTACCGGTTCCTGCAGTCGTTGGAATCGCAATGAACGGTATTTTTATACCTGAAGGTTCCTTTGTACCCACTCCTTCAAGGTAATCCTTTACGCTTCCTCTCTCCTTCAGCATGGCCGATATTGCCTTGCCGGCATCCATAACACTTCCACCGCCAACAGCCACAACCACTTCAATATTTTGACTTCTGAATGCAGATACTGCCGAATCAACATCTTCAGGTGAAGGTTCTCCTTTAATACTATACCTCGTAAAATCAAGATCTGCCTCACTCAATGATTTTTCTATGTTGCTTTGAACAGAAGTATTTTCAAAAGATTCACCACCGGTCACCAACAATACATTTTTCCCCAATAAAGAAGTATGTCTCCCAAGCAAGCTGACAGTACCTTCTCCAAATACTATCTGTGGTATTTTAGCGAATGAAAAAACAGAGAACTGATCTACCATTTCGATCTGTCTAACGGACACAATATTTTATGCCTTATACCTTCCCTGGGAGATGCCATCCAGTTTGCAACAGTATCCCGCCATATTTGATAATGTACAGTGTCTTTATGCGCTTTTGCAGCCTCTTCACTTTCATAGGCTTCATACAATACAAACTTTGAAGGGTCTCCTTCTTCCTGAAGAAGGTCAAATCGCAAATTCCCGGGCTCTTTCACCGATTCATAATGATTTGCTTTGCATGCCTCAATGAAATCATCGATGTTTTCACGATTTACCCATACATGAACAAAAGTGACTATCATATGCTTTAGGATATTTTTTTGCAAAATTATAAAAATTGTAACTAAGAGTTGCCCATAAGCCAGGACTTATCTTCTCCTGATAAAGTTCACTCCGGTATAGAGGAAAATGGAAGTAATTACAATACCGAGAAATATAGCACTCATAATAACAAAATATGCTGAAAAAAAATCGGTTCTTTCATCCACTTCAAAAAAGAAAATATCGAATATTGATCTTACAATCAGGAATATCCCAATGGTAAGAAACAAAATATGAAATACCACATACAAAATTCTGGCAGTAAGTGAATTTTTTAATACCTCTCTGAGGGTATATCTTTCTGCAAAACTATTCCTGAAACTTTTCAGTTTATTGGATTTGTTTGATCTGGCATATCGTTCTTTAGCCTTATCAGAGATTATTTTTTGATAGTATTCAATATCCTCCTTATTGTAAGGATGATCCAAAAGATACTGATAAGCATTTTGAAGTATAATAAAATACTGATGTGCTTTTTCTGAATCAT
>CAZWFM010000328.1:0-2912 GCA_964633185.1 uncultured Bacteroidales bacterium
CTGCCGGTATTCTTTATCTTTATACTCATGCTTATCGGTGGTTGTGCAGGATCAACGAGCGGAGGAATCAAAGTGGTAAGAATCTGGATTGCAGCAAAACGAATCAGATTACAGATTAAACAATTGATACATCCTTCCATGATAAGGCCCTTAAAATATAATGAATCAGTTATTGAAACAGATCATCAGAATCTGATCTTTTCATATATATTACTTTACCTGGTCTTATTTATTACCGGAACATTTATTATGTCCCTTTTTGGTTTGGATATAAAAACTGCGGCCGGAAGTGTTGCAACTACTATGGGAGGTATTGGGCCTGGCTTTGGCAATGTTGGTCCGGCAGGTAACTTCGCCGCTATTCCCCAACTTGGAAAAATGTTCCTGGCAATGCTCATGGTGTTAGGAAGATTGGAAATTTTTACGGTACTGATAATTTTTACTCCCAGTTTTTGGAGGATATAAAGATTAATAAGACTTACTTAATTCATTAGATAAAACAAAATGTATATGAAATCAATAGAAATTGACAATAAAAACAATAAAGAAAAAGGAGGCACCTGGCCGGTAATTATTTTTATGGCAGGAATTGTTCTATTGATGATTTTACTGAAGCTGGCATTGAATTATTTTCATTCTTAAACGATCAGACTTATTCATCTGACAGAAGTTTAATACTGTCATATTTGGGTTTGAAAAAGCGTTTTCTTCTCCTAATTCTTAAGGAGAGATAGTGATGTGTTCCATTTAAAAAGAAAAAAGAAATAATTTAAAATTGCATTGTTGTAATTCCAGGAAGTCTATTGTTCAACATGTATTATTTTTCCGTCAGGTGTCAGGCCTATTGTATAATAGTTATCATCTGAATATACGCTTATCCTGTAAAATTTTTCCCCTGTATTGTTTTCGATAAACTCTCCATATGATATTTCATTGTCCGGAAATTCCTTATCAATTGATGATAAAACGGCATCAGGAATTTCCAGATCGGAAATAATTTTCCCCGTTTCTGTCCATGATCCGTCATTTGTATATATTGCAGTGAAGCTGTCGCTCGAGATTTCGAAATCAATTTTGTAGTTGTCGCCATCGTTATACCAGCTAACATATCTGGCTTTAGGGTATTTTGCATAAAACGAGTCACTAATCTCATTTGGCAATGGTTCTTCTTGTGCAAATGTCATTGTGCAAATGAGCATTGCAAGAATCAGATGCATGTTTTTCATATTAATTTGCTATTGGTAAGTATTAAAAAAAAGCAAAACTATCAATACTGTATAAAAACCAAATGAAAGTGAGATTAAAAAAAGATTAAAACAGGCAATTAGCTCAATGGCATTGAAATAATAAAGTTCGTTCCTTTTTTTAAGGTTGAATTCACTTGAATGGTTCCCTGATGAAGCAAAATTATTTTTTGAACCAGGGATAATCCAATACCATATCCTTTTTTTCGTTTCACATTTTTTGCACGATAAAAAGGTTGAAAGATATGATGGATTTCTTCTTCAGGAATTCCAATGCCATTATCCTTGAACTCAACAACGACGTTTTCATGCACTACTGAAAGATAGACATCGGTTTTATTATCCATTGAATACTTACAGCCATTCTCAATCAGATTGCAGAAGGCTGTTTTTAAAAGCTGGTCATTTCCTCTAATTTTAAAATGATCTTCTTCTTCAATTGAACTGTCAAAAAGTATATTAATAACAAAATTTTTATAACGTTTTAAAATCTCAGCGCGTGACCTCCATAAAATATCATCAATGCGCACCGGATGAAAGCCATCACTACTAAAATCGTTTTCAACCCGACTCAAGATCAACAATCTGTTGGCAAGCTGATTCAGACTTTTTATATCTTCAAGAACAGAAATTAATGCAGATTTATATTCTTCAGCTTTTCGTTCCTGAAGCAAAGTAACTTCCAATTGACCTGTAATAACGGTTAATGGTGTCCTCAATTCATGTGAAGAGTTAGCAATAAAATCTTTCTGTATCTTGAAAGCAGATTCCAATCGCTCCAGCATTCTGTTAAAAGTTTCTGATAATCCTGCGATTTCATCTTTCCCGTTGCCAAAATCTACTCTTGAGTTCAGATTTGAGACACTAATATTATTTACTTGCTTAATAATCTGGGAAATAGGTTTGAGAGCATTTAAGGCAAATATCCGGCTGGCAAAGTAAACAACGATCAGGCTGACAATGAAGACAGCGGAAAAAATAAGCTTGAGAACTTTAAGCTTTCTAATACCAAAAACATCAATAGCAGAGCAAAATACAACAAGTTTCTCTTTAGGATCTTCATAGTATAGTCCATATACCTGCAAAGATTTGAGATTGTACTTTATTTCTTTGTTCAACCTTACGTTCTCCAAAATTTCCGCTGTAAATAGTCTGTTTTTGGTTTCGTCGGTACTGAATAAGATTTGATTTTGTGTATTGAAAACAACAATTGTTTCTTCCGGCAATTTTTCAGGGATATTTTTTTCGATTTCTAATAAGGTATTAAGATCAATATTATCGGATGTATCAATTATTTGGCCGACCGATTTTGCCCTGTTGACAAGACGAGAATTAAACTCTTCCTTTCTGAAATTCGAAAACAAAAAATAGATTGTAAACAAAGAGAAAAGCAATAAGATTGCCACTATGGCTGTAAAGTGGCAGGTTATTTTTTGGCGGATTTCCATTAGTTATCTCCAAAAATATATCCCATACCAATACGCGTATGGATAAGTTTTTTATCGAAATCTTTCTCGATTTTTTTTCGCAATATGTTTACGTAGACATCCACTACATTTGTACCTGTGTCAAAGGAAATATCCCATACTTTTTCGGAAATTTCAGAACGTGTGACAACTCTTCCTTTGTTTTGCATGAAATATTCCAGTAATGAGAATTCTTTTGCAG
>CAZWFM010000329.1:0-2911 GCA_964633185.1 uncultured Bacteroidales bacterium
TTTTGCAGTCGTTTGATAAAAATATCATTGTTTGTTCTGCAGGCACGGAAGCTTCCGGGAAGGTGAATGAAAAAGCCATACAGGTGATGAAGGGAATAGGGATAGACATTAGTCACCATACTTCCGATCCGCTTGAAAAGCACCTTGAAGAAGAATGGGATTATGTGATCACGGTTTGCGGAGATGCAAATGAGAATTGTCCTGCTTTTTCAGGCAGGGTAAAGAATCGTCTGCATATCGGTTTCGATGATCCCTCAGTTGTCACCGGATCAGAGGAATTCATGATGAGCGAATTTCGCCGGGTACGTGACGAGATAAGAGATGCATTCCGGAAATTTTATGATAATAACATTAAAGGGAAATATGAATAATACAATTCCAACGGTTCTGGTACCTTTAACATCAACAATTCCCCAAACTTCGGGTAAATTAAGTTTTAAGGATGTTTTGGGAGCAGTAAAGGTCCGGTGGGGAATTCGGCGTAATTCCTACACCATTGATCCCGGTTTGTATGCAATAGGAAAACCGGGCAGCCTGTCGGATGTGTTTGTAACAGCCAATTATAAACTTTCTTTTGACACATTACGCAAAAACCTGGATGGACTGGATGCCTGGATACTTATTCTTGATACAAAAGGCATTAATGTATGGTGTGCAGCAGGTAAAGGGACATTCGGAACCGCTGAATTAATACATCGTGTCAAAGAATCTGCCCTCGATGAAATAGTGACTCACCGTAAACTGATTATACCCCAATTAGGGGCAGTTGGCGTGGCAGCTCATGAAGTAAAAAAACACAGTGGTTTTTCGGTTACATACGGACCAGTTCGTGCTGCCGACATAAAAAATTTTATTTCAGCAGGCTATAAAACCGATAAAAAAATGAGAAGTGTGAAATTCACATTTCCTGACAGGTTGAAACTTATTCCCGTGGAACTTGTAAATGCCAAATACTGGCTTTTAGGGGCGTTAACTCTATTTCTTGTACTTTCTGGATTAAATCAAAAAGGGCTATCTGTTGAATTGATACGTTTAGCTCTACTAAAAACAGTTGGAATAATCGTTGCAGGTTTTTTTTCAGGAGCTGTTTTAAGTCCATTATTACTTCCGTTAATTCCGTTCAGAAGTTTTTCATTAAAGGGTGTTGTTACCGGTATTTTAACCGTTTCGATATTATACTTTGGGAATTATCTTGAAGGAAGAGAACTTAAAATACTTTCCTGGTTTTTATTAATACCGGCTATTTCTTCTTATCTGGCCATGAACTTTACAGGAGCTTCCACCTATACTTCTTTATCCGGTGTAAGGAAAGAGATGCGTATTGCTGTCCCGGTGCAGATCATTGCAGTACTATCTGGACTAACACTATATATTTTAAGTAAATTTATATAAGCTACAGCTATGGATACAATGGTTTATTTGAAAGATGTTGTTACGTTGCAACTGGATAGCGAAAAATGTACAGGATGCAGAATGTGCATAACTGTTTGTCCGCATGAAGTATTTGAAATTATCAAAAAAAGGGTCTTAATTACCAATCGCGATCGTTGCATGGAGTGCGGAGCTTGCATGCGTAATTGTCCGGAAGGAGCCATCAATGTGAATGCAGGGGTGGGTTGTGCAACTGCTGTTATCAATGGATTTTTAAGAGGAGGCGAACCTGAATGCATTTGTTCTTGTGAGAAAACGGACTGCTAAGAAATTATATGGCTAAAAAATGAGAAAAAGATGTTTTGATGGAAAGACAAATAAGACTTAAATTTCTTGACAGGTTTCTTACGCTATGGATTTTTCTTGCCATGTTGACAGGGATTTTATCAGGATATTTGTTCCCTGGGATTGGAAATTTCTGGAACTCTATGAGTTCCGGAACAACAAACATTCCCATAGCCATTGGACTTATTGTTATGATGTATCCGCCACTTGCCAGGGTACGTTATGAAGAGTTGAAAGATGTATTCCGAAATGTTAAGATTCTTAGTTTATCTCTGGTTCAGAATTGGTTAATTGGACCGATATTAATGTTTGGATTGGCAATTCTTTTTTTACAGGATCATCCACATTATATGGCCGGATTGATATTGATAGGATTAGCCCGCTGTATCGCCATGGTAATAGTTTGGAATGAGCTGGCAAAAGGAGATACAGAATATGCTGCCGGACTTGTTGCTTTCAATTCTATATTCCAGGTATTGTTGTTTTCAATTTATGCATACATATTTCTTACTGTTCTTCCCGGATGGTTTGGAATGCAATCATTCAGAGTTGACATTACCATCGGTCAAATTGCCAAAAGCGTTTTTATTTATTTGGGGATTCCTTTCATTGCCGGCTTTTCTACCAGATATATCCTCATCAGGTTAAAAGATAAGAACTGGTATCATAAAAAATTCATTCCTAAAATCAGTCCGCTTACTTTAATTGCCTTGTTGTTTACAATTATGGTTATGTTTTCATTAAAAGGAGAATACATAGTTAAAATTCCACTGGATGTTATACGAATTGCCATTCCTCTTATCATCTATTTTGTGGTTATGTTCTTGGTATCTTTTTTTATAGGGAAGAAAATTGGTGCCGGTTATTCAAAAACTACCACCATATCCTTCACTGCTGCCAGTAACAATTTTGAACTGGCAATTGCAGTTGCAGTGGCTGTATTCGGCATCAATTCCGGAGAAGCTTTTGCTGCGGTAATTGGTCCGTTGGTGGAAGTTCCCGTACTTATATCACTGGTAAATGTAGCGCTTTGGTTTCAGAAAAAGTATTTTTCTTGAAGGGTATTGTTTGGCAGAAAAGTTTCCATCATTTGAATCCCCGTCAGCTTGTCGCCTGCGCCATAGCTATAGCAACGGAGCACGCGGGGAGCTTCAATTACAAATCAATCAGCCTTATCAGTTCCTGATCTGAAAAT
>CAZWFM010000330.1:0-2911 GCA_964633185.1 uncultured Bacteroidales bacterium
TACATGATGGCAATTATCATGCGGCTATTCTAACAGAAGGAGAGGAGGCTGAGCTTTATAAGACCTTCTATTCAGGACAGGACTATCGTTTGGCTATTTGTGGATCAGATGCTCTGCCCGACATTGAGTTTCAGGTTATTGATGCATATAAAAATGTGCTCTATGATAATACGGAACATAATAAATCGAGGGTATGGGATTTTAACCTGGATGCCAGTCAACAACTTAAAATTACCGTAAGAGTTCCAAATAGCAATACAGAATCAGAATATCCTGCAAGTGGATGCGTTGCCATTATGTTTGGTTTTTTGGATGAAGAATAATTTTTACTTTCCACGATAGTTAAGAGGCCTGTGTATAAATTACACAGGTTTTTTTTAACAAAGTCCTACACTTTTCGTAAAGAAAATATGGAATCAAATCTGAAAATCATGAAAAAGTTGGTTTTTGCTGTGTGTATTTCATTCTCTTTATTCTTTTCATCTTGTGAGTTATTCAACCTGGATGAAAATGGTCTGACTACGGAAGATATTATTAATGGATTAAAGAAAGCACTGGAAATTGGTACTGATTCAGCATCAACCACTTTGTCGATGCTTAACGGGTATTATCACGGACACGTAATATTTGTTAAAATTCCGTTACCCGAAGAAGCTTCCAATGTCAGAAATACAATCAATGGCAATGCGACATTATCAGAAATCAGTGCTCTGACAGGACTTGAAGATGCATTTGAGAATGTTATTTTAGCGATTAACAGAGCTGCTGAAGATGCAGCTCAAGATGCAGCACCGATCTTTAAAAAGGAAATTACTGGTTTAAGTATTGATCAGGGATGGGATATCCTAAACGGTATTGTTCCGGATTCAGGACAGGATGAATCAGTTTTTGACTCAACGGCTGCAACAGAATTTTTGCGCCTGCAAACATATAATGATCTCACAGATGTTTATGCTCCAAAAATAAATATTTCACTTAGTAAAGATCTTATTGGTAATATTTCTGCTTATGATGCATGGAATAACCTGACTTCGTTGTATAATTCTTTCATAAACAGATCGGATGTCAGTACGGCTATTGATCTTGCAAATTTGTTTGGAACCAATATAAATCTTCCGGGTACTATTGAAACAGATATAGGCGTTTTTTCAACCGAAAAGGCACTTAATGGCCTGTTTTACATGGTAGGGGAGGAAGAAAAAGAAATCCGCAGAGATCCTTTTCAATGGGGTATAAATATAATCGAGGATGTTTTTGGATCAGTATTATGAACTGAATTCATTTGTTTGAAGGCCTTTTAACTTGGTTTTAAGGAATTTTCCTGTATAGGAATCTTTGGATTGTGCAAGATCTTCAGGGGTGCCTTCGACGACAATGTAACCTCCCCGGTCACCTCCTTCGGGTCCAAGATCTATAATCCAATCAGCGCATTTAATAACCTCCTGATTATGTTCGATAATAACAATTGAATGGCCTTTTTCAATTAGAGCATTAAATGAATCGAGTAGTTTCTTAATGTCATGAAAATGAAGACCGGTAGTGGGTTCGTCAAAAATAAACAGGGTTGATTCATTTTTATCCAGGGCAAGGAAAGAAGCAAGTTTAACACGCTGACTTTCTCCTCCGCTCAATGTGCTTGAAGATTGTCCGAGCTTAATGTAGCCCAATCCAACCGCTGCAAGAGGAGTCAATTTTTCAATGATCTTTTTTTCTGTGCCTTTTTTATTGCATGAAAAAAATTCTAAGGCTTCATTTACAGTCATTTCCAAAATGTCATAAATATTTTTTTCTTTGTATCTGACTTCAAGCACATCCTCTTTAAACCTTCGTCCCTTGCAATGATCGCATGTGAGAATAACATCAGCCATAAACTGCATCTCAACTTTTATTGCTCCTTCTCCCTGGCATTCATCACATCTTCCTCCATCAACATTAAATGAAAAATGAGCAGGTTTATAATTATTGCTTATTGCATAGGGTTGTTCGGAATATAATTTTCTTATTTCATCATATGCTTTCATATAGGTCACAGGGTTTGAACGCGATGTTTTTCCAATAGGATTTTGATCAACAAATTGGATTGAATTAATGGTATTGATATCTCCTTCCAACCGGGTGAATTTTCCACTCTTTTCACCATAACCCTCAATGATCTTACTCAATCCGGGATATAAAATATTCCTGATAAGTGAGGATTTACCGGATCCGCTAACTCCTGTAATTACGGTCAGAATGTTGAGAGGGATCCTTACATCAATATTTTTTAGATTGTTCTCTCTTGCCCCGATAATTTTAATTGCATTTTTCCACGATCTTCTGGGGAAAGGAATAGCAATTATTTCTTTGTAAGTCAAATATTTAGCTGTCAGACCATCACTGTTTTTCAAAAGATTTTCATAAGATCCTGAGTATACCAATTCACCCCCCAATCTACCTGCCCGCGGACCTATATCAATGACTTCATCACTCGCACGGATGATTTCTTCTTCATGTTCTACGACGAGAATGGTATTTCCCATACCTTTCAGATTGTTCAAAATATGAATTAATCTGTGAGTATCCCTGGGATGCAAACCAATACTCGGTTCATCAAGAATATAAATTGAACCAACCAGGGTGCTTCCTAAAATTGTTGCAAGATTAATCCTTTGAGATTCACCACCGGAAAGAGTCGAAGAAAGACGATTCAGGGTTAGATATCCTAAACCAACATCGCAAAGGTAACTAAGCCTGTTTTGGATCTCTTTCAATAATCTGTCTGCAATATCTTTTTCATGCTTTGATAATTTAATCTTCTCAAACAGCCTGCTAAGTTCTTCAACCGACAAATCAACTAGCTGTTGAATTGAGTATCCTGCAACTTTCACATACCCGGCTTCTTTTTTTAATCTTGTTCCTTTGCATTCGTGGC
>CAZWFM010000331.1:0-2908 GCA_964633185.1 uncultured Bacteroidales bacterium
GAAAAACCATACCTACATCTTTACGCAACTTTTCAAGGATAATTTTTTCACTATTGATATCCTCTCCGTTAATAATTACATCGCCTTCCAGCCTATACCCTTCGATATAGTCGTTCATGCGATTAAATACCCTCAGGTAGGTGGATTTTCCGCATCCCGAAGGACCAATCAGGGCCGTAACAGAAAAAGGCTGAATTTGCATTGAAATATTTTTCAGTGCCTGAAAATCACCGTAAAAAACATTCACTTTTTTGGTTACGATTTTATAATCCAAATCTTCCTCGTTTTTCACAACGGCAAAGTTCTCAACTTTTTTTGTCTTTTCTTTTATCATGTTTATATTTAAATCAGTCATTAGCATGCTGTTACAGGTTTTCTTGTTACCAGGCCACTTTTTTTTGCCATCTGTTCCTCATATATATTGCAATTCCGTTCATTGCAAATGTTATGATCAACAAGATGATAATTGCAGCAGCCGCATTCGTGATAAAACCATGCTGAGGCCTTGATATCCAGTTGAATATCTGTATTGGTAATACGGAATACTCATCCATAGGGGATTTGGGAGCAAAAGGCACATATGCCAGGGCTCCCACAACGATCAATGGAGCGGCCTCACCTACAGCACGTGAGAGGGCCAGTATAACTCCCGTTAGGATCCCACCAAAAGAAGCAGGTATAACCTGGCTGTAAATGGTTTGCCATTTTGATGCTCCCAGCGCATAGGAAGCATCACGAAGTGATTGGGGAACCGCTTTTATGCTTTCGCGTGTAGCTACAATGATTATTGGTAAAATTAATAATGCCAGGGTAAGACTTCCGGCAAGAACAGAACTTCCCATACGCATTACCCTTGCAAAAATTTCAAGGCCCAGCAAACCATAAATGATTGAAGGAACTCCGGCAAGATTTGATATATTGATCTCAAATACTTTTGAGAGCCAGCCTTTTTTTGCATATTCCTCGAGATAAACTCCTGCAGCAATGCCAATTGGCAATGCAATAATAGCGGTAAGAAATAAAACCCATATTGAGCCCATCATGGCAGTATAAATACCTGCTTTTTCCGGCAAACGAGAAGGAAGATTTATGAGAAACTTCCAGCTTAACCTTGGTAATCCATCAATAAAAATATCTCCTATAAATATCGCAAGCAGAACAAGGCCAATAAAGGTACTGCATATACCGGCTATCAGAAAAAGCTTATCTTTTAATCGATTTATTTTTACCCTATTCATACTTTTCCCTGTATTTGTTTTTTAACCAATGACTTAGTGTGTTGAGAATAAAAGTAAACACAAACAAAGTAATGCCTGCTGCAAAAATTGTCCGGTATTCCACCGAGTTATGAGGAACATCACCAAGACTCACCTGCACGATATAAGCTGTTAACGTCTCAATAGGCACAAGTGGATTAAACGTAAATCGTGGCTGTTGTCCGGCTGCAATAGCCACGATCATGGTTTCTCCAATAGCTCTTGATATTGCCAGAATAATGGAAACCACGATGCCCGATGAAGCCGCCGGAACAGTAACCCGTATGGCAGTCTGAAAACGTGTTGACCCCATTCCGAATGATGCTTCGCGCAAAGAATAAGGTACTGCATTGAGTGCATCTTCACTTAATGAAGATATTATGGGAATAATCATAATTCCCATTACAAAGCCTGCTGAAAGAGAGTTGAAGCCAGACATGCCCGGGATAAGTTTTTGCAAAAAAGGTGTTATTACAGTCAAGGCAAAAAACCCATATACAACAGTAGGTACAGCAGCAAGCAATTCAAGGGAAGGTTTTACATATTGTCTGAACTGTTTTGGTGCATATTCGCTTAAATATATCGCTATGGCCAGTCCGATGGGCAAAGCTACCAGAACGGCAATGAATGAGGTTAACAAGGTACCTGACAAGAGCGGTAATATCCCAAATCTTTTCTTGGTAAAGAGAGGAGTCCATTCTGTACCGGTCAGAAATTCTACAATGGATACTTCACTGAAAAACTTATAAGCTTCAATGGCCAATACAAGAATAATTCCAACTGTAGTAAGAATGGTAATAAATGCACTAAGCAGCAAAAATTTCTCTACAATATATTCCGATTTGTGAACCATGCTTAATGAATTCAAAACAAATCGCCAGATCTTGTCCGGCGATTTGCAGCTTGCTTCATTCCCTATAAACCTTCGATAAAGGATAAAAATTTATTCGTCTGTATTTCATACTCATCTGCGGGTAATGCAACATACCCCACTTCCTCTGATAAAACAGGAGCATTTTTCAGGTAAAATTTCATGAATTCCTGTACTTCAGGTCTTTTGGCTGCGGCACTGTTTACATATACAAAAAGTGGCCTTGAAAGAGGGCTATAAGTACCATTGCTAACCGTTTCGATTGATGGAGCAACAGGACCATTACCACCATCCACAGCAATAAGCTTTAACTTACCCGCATTTTCTTCATAATATGCCAAACCAAAAAATCCAAGTCCGTATTTGTCACCGGCCACACCCTGAACCAGTACATTATCATCCTCAGAGGCAGTAAAGTCTCCACGACTTGAGCCGCTCTCACCCACAACGGCTTCTGTAAAATAATCATAGGTTCCTGAAGCAACACCGGGTCCAAACAGGTGAATTTCTTCATCCGGCCATTCTGCACGTATCTGGTTCCATTTCATCACTTCTCTCTGGGCTGCGGGCTCCCACAAACGTTTTAGTTCTTCAACGGTAAAATGATCCACCCAGTCATTTTCAGGATTTACAATCACTGCAAGACCATCAAAAGCCACAGTTAAATCAACATAAGTAATATTGTTTTCTGCGCACAATTCTATCTCTTTCTTTTTAATAGGTCGAGAAGCATCAGAAAGATCGGTTTCACCCCGACTGAATTTTTTAAATCCTCCTCCTG
>CAZWFM010000332.1:0-2882 GCA_964633185.1 uncultured Bacteroidales bacterium
TGAACGCACAAAAAATTATTAGTGTTGTCGGAACGCGCAAGGCATCTGATTATGGTAAAGCTTGTACGGATGAGATCATCAGGTATCTGGCGGACAATTATGCGGAGCTTATTGTTGTCAGCGGATTAGCTTACGGAATAGATATCACAGCCCATAAAGCTGCTTTAAATAATAATCTGAATACCATTGCGGCACTTGGGCATGGATTTGAATTTATCTATCCGTCGCTGCATAGTAAATACGCACGAAAAATAGTTGAACAGGGGGCATTGGTCACGGAATTTCTAAGTAACAGAAAGCCTGATCCGGGGAATTTTGTAAGCAGGAACCGTATTATTGCAGGACTTTCTGATGCAACCATAATAATCGAGTCGGCAGAAAAGGGAGGTGCATTGATTACAGCCGATCTGGCCAATTCTTATAACAGGGATGTATTTGCGATTCCCGGGCGGAATTCTGATCTTTATTCCAAAGGATGCAACAACCTGATAAAATTCAATCGTGCTGCCCTTGCTGAATGCGGCAAAGACATTGAATATGCCATGGGCTGGTTTAAAGAAAAGAACAAGCCTGAAGCCACTCAGAAATCGATTTTTACAGATCTTAATTCTGATGAACAAAAAATACTATCGTATTTAAAGGATCATGGTGATTCTTCACTGGATGAACTTTGCGTATCACTTGAAATGCCGGTTTCCAGGGTTTCATCCTATCTTCTTACCCTTGAGTTCAATGGATTGGTAAGGCCCTTACCGGGTCGTTATTTCACCAGGGTATAAAAGTCAAAATACAGAAGAATTGTAATTTCATTTTTCTATTTTCGCAGTGAATAGTTAAATACGAGCTCACATTTGATTGATACACATTCACATATTTACCTGGATCAGTTTAAAACAGATATTGCTGAAGTAATTCAAAGGGCCAGGGAGGAAAATATTACTGCGATCATCCTGCCAAATATTGATTCTTCAACAATCGGTTCAATGCATAAGCTGGCGTTAGAATACCCTGGTTATCTTATTCCATTAATGGGTTTGCATCCTACGCACGTGAAAGAAAATTACAGGGAAGAATTAAAGAGAGTGAAGAGGCAATTTGAAAAATACACCTATAAAGGAGTTGGAGAAATAGGCATTGATTTGTATTGGGACAAAACATATTGTAAAGAACAAGCCTATGTGTTTGAAGAACAACTTTCACTGGCTCTCATTAAGAACCTTCCTGTTGTTATACATGCAAGGGAATCATTTCATGAGATCCTGGAAATTGTAAAAAAGAAAAAATACCGTGATTTAAGAGGAATCTTTCATGCATTTACAGGGGATAAAAGTCTGGCCAAAGAGATTATTAATTTGGGATTTAAAATTGGTATCGGGGGAATTGTGACGTTTAAAAATTCCGGATTGGCTGAAACTGTTGAGAGCATTGACATAAATCATATTGTTGTTGAAACGGATTCTCCTTATCTTGCACCGGTGCCTTTCAGAGGGAAACGCAATGAAAGCTGCTACCTGAAATATATAGTTGAAAAACTTGCTGAAGTTAAGGATCTCTCGGTTGATGAAGTAATCAGGATTACGACTCAAAATGCAATTGATGTTTTTGGATTATGAAAAAAGGAAATAGATCTGCATCTCTTTTAATTATATATACCGGTGGGTCAATCGGGATGGTTGAAAATTCATCCAACGGATCTTTACGTCCGTTCTCATTTGAAAACATTCTTGATGAAATTCCGGAATTAATAAACGCAGGCTATCAGTTAGCTTCTTACTCTTTTGATCCCTTACTTGATTCTTCCAATATAGATCCTGAAGTCTGGATCCGGATTGCAGGGGTTATAGAAGAACATTATAAACGTTTTGACGGATTTATTGTGTTGCATGGAACAGATACCATGGCTTATACAGCTTCTGCATTAAGTTTTTTACTGGAGAACCTGAAAAAACCCGTCATTCTCACCGGTTCACAATTGCCTGTCGGCTCCATACGTACCGATGCAAAAGAAAACCTGATGACCTCCATTGAAATTGCAGCACAAAAGAATCAGGGTAAATCTGCTGTGCCCGAAGTTGCCGTATTTTTTCAGGATAGATTGTTTCGGGGGAACAGAACTACCAAACACAATGCTGAAGAATTTAAAGCATTTCAGTCTTTTAATTACCCGGCTCTTGCAGAAAGCGGAGTACATTTGAAATACAATTACCTGGCAATAAAAGATTTTTCCACGGAAAACAAATTCGTTGTTCACAAAGATCTGAATCAGGATGTAGCAATTCTGAAGATATTTCCGGGCATTCGAAGAAATGTAGTAAAAGCAATACTTAATATTGAGGGTTTGCGGGGAGTAATTTTAGAGACTTTCGGAGCAGGCAATGCACCGAACGAAAAATGGTTTCTCGATGAAATTGAGAGTGCAATTCATAAAGGGATGATCATTGTTGATGTAACTCAGTGTTCAGAGGGGAGGGTTGAAATGGGGATGTATGAAACAAGTATTGCTCTGGAAAGACTGGGAGTAGTGAGTGGATATGATATAACGACAGAGGCAGCAGTAACAAAACTTATGTTCTTATTAGGTCGATTTAACTCAAAGCAGACAATTATTGCGAACTTAAATAAATCGTTACGGGGAGAAATAACCATTTGATAAGTTGCAATTAAAATTTTTTTAGTAATTTTCGTCGCTGAAAAAAACGTGCATGCTTTGAGATTACTGGAGAGGTGGCCGAGTGGTCTAAGGCGCACGCCTGGAAAGTGTGTATACCGCGTGAAACGGTATCGAGGGTTCGAATCCCTCTCTCTCCGCAGGGGGTTTTGAACCAGTGTTCTTTGATTAGAAAAAGTATTGAGTACTGAAAACAGAGGATTCGAACAGAAGC
>CAZWFM010000333.1:0-2878 GCA_964633185.1 uncultured Bacteroidales bacterium
CTGCAGGATATCAATCTGGTTGTATCCGGTATTTTTCTGAATATTTGGCTCAGGGTTTTGAACAATAGTATCTTTGCCGTTGATCTGTTCAACATAGTAAAAACACTTTCCATAATCCTGCAGAAAAGGACTTCTTCTATTCCCCATCATAACATCTCCAAAATCATTGTTTGTTATGCTGGTAAGTGATCCAAATTTTTGAGAAGCAAGATTAAAATCTGCATGAGCTTTCCATGCACTGTTTGCTGATGATATTTGTGTATATGCTGAAGCATGGACTTCCATTTTTGTAGTATCTGTGGCCAGTTCCGGATCTTTTGTAATGTAATGGATTACTCCGCCCAGTGCATCACTTCCATACATAATTGCATTCGGTCCGTATACAATTTCCACTTTTTCGAGAATTGATTCATCAATAGTTATTGAGTTTTGAAGGTGACCACTCCGGTAAATTGCATTATTCATTCTGATGCCATCGACAACCAATAAGATTTTATTCGCTTCAAATCCTCTCAGAACAGGACTTCCTCCTCCTCCCTGTGACTTCTGCACAAAAATATTCCCGGTAGAAGTAAGGATATCTGCAGATGTTTGAGATGTGAGAAGTTCAAGTTTCCTGGGTGTTATTACGTCAACCATATGAGCAATATCTCTTTGTGTTTCTTTGTATTTGGAAGCAGAGATTACAAATTCGGGCATAATAATAACTTTTCTGTCAAGTTTGATGTAATGTGCTTTTACAGCATCTTCGTATGATATTGCACGCCTGAGAAAGGATGGATGCTGAAAGAAAAGAGAATCAGATGCTGAAAAATTTGAAATTGGAGCAACGCCTTTATCATTCGTCAGAATAGATTTATTTTTTTGTTGGTTATAAATAGCAACATTTTCAATAGGGTCATTGGTAGTGCTGTTGAGAACCTGTATTTCCTGGGCTGTTAAATAAGGGAAAAGAAAACCAAAAGCAATTGAAATTAAGCTGATCTTTGATAGCTTCAGTAGAAATGAATTCATAAATAAAAAGTGTTTTGGGTGGTTTATCGTTACCACAAAAATTAAGCCATAGGACAATTTCATCTGAAGGAATCGTTCAGAAGGTTTGTTAGTAATTCCGGTTTTCCTTGCATATTCTTTTCATTAATTTTGAAAGAAGGAGAGAAATAATCAATTATGTCAAAAAAAATCATAATTCCTGGTGTTGTTGTTATTCTTGCTGTCTCAGTAATCATAGGATTCATTTTTATCAGGAAGAGAAGCGGACTCATTTCGAATCCCTGGAAAGTGGTCCCTGTAGATGCTGCATTTATTATTCGAATTAATGATTTCCATAGTTTTACCAGTTCTTTATCCAGGGATAGTAAAATATGGAAAAACCTTTCTTCAATAAAACCGTTTTCATCTATCGAACACAATATTCAATACATTGATTCCATAGCTGAAATAAATTCAAAACTTTCTGAATTTCTCAGAAAAAGTCAGGTTTTGATATCAGGACATTATATTGGAGGTAAAAAATCAAACATTCTTATTACGATCAGTTTCCCGACAGGGCAAAATGAAAAAAATATTATTGATTTGATTTCCTATATTGCTGATCAAAACCTTCGTAAAAAACAAAGAAAATATGAAGGGAAATCGATATTTTCTGTTTCTGCAGAGGGGAATGGAACCCTTTACAACTACTATATCTCTGTCTTCGAAGGCCATTTAATAATCAGTAAATCTGTGATATTAATTGAAAATGCTATCAGGCAACAAAGTCTTTCCAGGTCATTGTATGATGATGAAGATTTTTCAGAGGTTTTATCTACTTCAGGGAAAAATAAAGATGCTAATTTATTTATTGATCTGAGAAAATTTACAGGAGTAGCTTCAATCATTGCGAGCGATAAATTTGCATCCGAACTTAAGAAATATAAAGATTTTGGCGGGTGGACAGAATTTGATATCAATATTATTGATTATCAAACCATGTTAAATGGTTTTTTAATGTCTGATGCTTCAGAAAATATGTTTATTGATATTTTTGGCAATACTGATCCTGTCAAAATTAGTTCGTTCCAGATTTTGCCTGCTTCAGTATCTACTTTTGTGTCATTTGGGATTGGAGATATCAAAGAATTGAATTCCAATTATCAAAATTACTTGATAAAAATTGGCAAGAAAAAGGGCAGAGATAATGCATTGAATGAATTCAATAACACCTATCAGGTTAATTTGGAAAATGTTTTTTCTGAAATTCTTGATAACGAAATTACTGTTGCTCATGGGGGGTATACAGAAAGAGCTTTAAATATCCCCTCTCAATTTGTTCTGATTAAGTGCAAAAGTGGGAGTCAGGCTGAAAAAAGTATGGAAGCTCTTATCAAAAAGATCTGTAAGAAACGAGGAATAGATTTTCAAAATATGAAACATATATCCTCAATTGATAATGATGTATCTTTTAAAATAATGGAATTTCCCATAGAAAATTTTACAGGACTGCTCTTTGGTAAATTTTTTGAATTGAAAGGCAATAGCTATTTGACTTTTCATGGAAATTACCTCATTGTAAGCCAGTCAATAGATGCATTACAGCATTTTTTATACAGTAACCTGTTGAACAAAACACTTGCTACAAATAAAGCTTTTAAGAATTTTACCAATGGCATAGCTCAGAAAACATATTTCTTGTTTTATACAAATCTGAGTCGTTCTTCTTCTTTTTTTGAAGACTATTTGAATCAGAATATTATCAAAGGATGGGAAGATAATTTTGAGATATTTCAGAACATCCAGGCTTTTGGATTTCAAATCACCGAAGTTAGTAACATGTGTTATGGTAATATTGTAGTGCAGCATGTGGATGATTATAAAGGGAAGCCTCAGACCGTTTGGG
>CAZWFM010000334.1:0-2877 GCA_964633185.1 uncultured Bacteroidales bacterium
CTGATTTTACAAAAACGTTTTTTAATGATACGCTGATGTTGGGAAAATCTTTAAAAATGGTAAACTCAATATGTTCCTTCTGAATATGTATTTCAGTAGTTAAACGTTCATCCAAATAGGGCTTAAGAACATCCAGAATATGTTCACGAAAGTATTTGCTGTGAAAGTAAAAAACCGAAAGCAGAATCAGCCATACTACTGACAATGCAATAACGATTCGAATCAGTAAGTTCCTATTCATGAGACAGGATTAAAATTTCTACTATCAGAAATGCAAAAATCAGGCAAATTATTGCATCAGGAATTGAAAATTTTCACCGGGTTGCAGTTCAATGGGCTGATCTCCATACTTGAATATTCTGCATTTTTTTATTCCAAACAGATCGATTTGGTCATTCTCTATTTTAAATAATGTACCTTCGCGTAACCCAGCCACGTAAAGATTTTTATTCATTATAATAAATTCTTCAATTCTCATTTCACGGGTTTCTCCTGCATGATCTGTATCTTTAAGATCAGTATAATGCGGGTTAATCTGAAAAGGTATCAGATTCAAAGCCAAAAAGTTTTCAGGTTCAACAATGGGCATATCATTTGTTGTTTTAATAGTAGGACAGGCAAAATTTGATCCTGCACTCCATCCGATATAGGGAATACCGCTTTGAACTCGTTGTCTGACAGGTTCTATTAGATTCAAGTCTTGCATTTCTTTCAACAGACAAAAAGTATTACCTCCTCCAACAACAATGAAATTTGCATCATCGATAAATTGCTTCTTATCCTTCACATGATGAATGGAATGAATCTTCAAATTCAACGTCTTAAATTTTGAACTTACCAACGCAAAGTATTCATCAAAACCAATCGAAATTCCTGCAAAAGGAATAAAAACACCTTTTCCAGCATCTGAACCCAGAAATGATTGAATATAAGGAAGAGTATAATTCAAATACTCTTCACCGGCATTTGTTGAATTACTAAATAGCAATAAACGCATTACCTATTATTGTTAATTCTCCGCTCCTAATTTAGTCTGTTCTTTTGAAATACTTACCTCATCTTTTACGGAAAATTCTGTTTTGTCTGCAGGAAGGAATTGGGCAATTTTAGCATAAAGACTGTTAGGATTTAAAGGCTTTGTAATATAATCGTCACAACCAGCCAAGATACTTTTTTCTTTATCTCCTTCCATTGCAAATGCAGTTTGGGCGATTATAGGGAGGCTGGGTTTGATAGCTTTGATTTCTTGTGTGGCTTCATAACCGTTTTTATAAGGCATTTGAATATCCATTAATACAATATCGATTTTATCAGAAAATTTTACGGCTTCAACTACTTCCTTACCATTTACTGCCCGAACAATACGTACTTTCGTTTTAAGCAACAACTCTTTTAAATAAACATAACTGTTGTCATCGTCTTCAGCAATTAAGAATGTATAATTACTCCAATTGTATTTCTGATCTTTTAAACTAGTCTGATTCGGAGTGATGTTCATGTCAATATTAGGAATACGTTCAAAGGGCAATTGGAACCAAAAGAGGGTTCCTTCTCCCGGGACGGAACTTACCCACATCTGACCTCCCATTAATTCAACCAGGTTCTTTGAAATTGAAAGTCCAAGACCTGTTCCTTTCACATTCTGATCTTCCTGAATGTCGGCTCTTTTGAATCGATTGAAGACAATGTTAAGTTGCTCTTTTGTCAATCCGACACCAGTATCTTCAACCGAGAATTCAAGAACCCTGTCATTCACACTTTTTAAAGTGATAGATACTTGTCCTTCATTGGTAAATTTTATAGCATTACTGATCAGGTTTGAAAGAATTTGTTTCAGTCTGAACGGATCAGTATTAAATACAATTTCATCTTTGGGAAGCGAAGTTTGAAGTTGTATTTTTTCTTTACCAATGCTTGCCTTATAACCTTCAAAAGTCATGCATAACTCATTGATGAGCTTATTCGGGTAACATTTTGAACGTTTTATTTTTATTTCTCCAGCTTCAATTTTTGCAATGTCAATAATATCATCAATTAAATTAAGCAATACTTGTCCGCTTGACTTAATGTATTGAATGAACTCATTTTTTTGATCATCGGGCACATGACTTTGAGACAATAAATTCGAAAAGCCAAGAATTGAATTCATGGGCGTACGAATTTCATGAGACATATTGGCGAGGAAAGATGATTTATGTTTGTCAGAGTTAATCGCCCGCACGGTTTCTTTCTGTAAAGTCTCGATGTATTTGTTCCTTAGAGTTGCATCTATTATAATTCCTCTTCTGCCTACAATATTGTTTTCTTTGCATACGGTATCGGAATAAACGAGTGCAGGAAATTTTGTTCCGTCTTTACGGATTGCTTCATAATCTGAATTTTCCACCTTATCAAGACCAATAAGGGCATTATTTTTATTTGTTTGAAGTATTTCAATAAGATTGAGGCCCTCTTCAAAATCATTTAGTGAATATCCAAAGACATTGTACCAGGCTTTATTTACATAAATCAGATTTCCCAGTTTGTCTGTTTCAAAAATACTCTGAGGTAAAAGATCTGTCAAGTCACGATATCTTTTTTCGTTATCTGTAGCTTTTGAGAATGCAATATCCCTCTGTTTTTCACGTATCTTTAGTTGTGCAATCATATTCCTGAATTCTTTATAAATCTCCCTGATTTCAGTGCTGGATTTTCTCAGGTTCAATTTTGCATCGTAGCTAAAGTTATTAACTGACAATTGTGAAATATAATTTGTTAGCTGTGTCAGGTGATTTAATAAATATCTGGAAAGGTACAGACTCAAACCTGCTGCAAATAGGATTAACAAAACTGAAAGCAATGCAAATAAAACGTTTAATCTGGCAATTTGTGCATGCT
>CAZWFM010000335.1:0-2852 GCA_964633185.1 uncultured Bacteroidales bacterium
ATTGATTTATGTTATAAATGGCAGACACCACTTCATTAAATTTATCTTTCATTTTACTATTCCTCCTTCTGCTTGACGTCAAATGTTGTAACTGGTCTTCTTTCCTCTAATATAGAATAAGCAAATTACAAATTTTTTCTCACTTACGAGTTTTGTGTAATTAGTTTCGCTGAGCTCATCACGCCAAAGCGTGATTCGGTTGTGTAACTGTTAATTAATTAAAATGATGAATCGAAGAACTGATGAATTGACTACGTCGAGCTCGCAAGCTCGGTTGATGAAATGAAGTTGATCTATTGGCCCATCATCTTAAATATAAGTTCAGTTCACCGGTTCCCAGATTTCCCGGTTTTTAAAAAGCAGTTTGCTTATGGTAATTTGTTATATTTACCTGTTGCCGGGGATCTCAATTCTTTGATGCCAATGGTTTATTTACCCGGAAACTGAAAACAATACTTTACTATATCTATATTCAACCAAATCTGCTGCTATGATAAACAAAGCCACAAAAACCATAACGACAGTTGTCGTTATTTTACTCGCTTTTGCGGGTTTTGAGCACGGTCTGTTCGAGATCCTTCAGGGGTATAAGCCAACGGACAGCAATTTTATTGCTGCCATTGGGGAAGAAATGCAATGGTGGATACACGGGTCGGAAGATGCCTTTACTTTTATATCCAATTACCTTATAACAGGCATTTGTGCCGTATGTGTCAGTATCTCCATTATGCTGTGGTCTCTTTTTTGCCTGCACAAAAGACATGCAGCAACGGTCTTTCTGTTCCTTTTTATACTGCTGGTGCTGGTGGGGGGAGGGATTGGGTTCATTCCTTTTTTTATCGTTACCTGGGCATACGCTACCCGTATAAATAAACCGCTCAGACGCCGGGGAAAATGGCTTGGAACAAAATTCCGGAAAAGGCTTGCCGTTCTCTGGCCGTATATGCTGGCTGCAATAACCCTTTGCTGGCTGGCAGCTGTTGAAATAGCCGTTTTCGGATACGTTCCGGGGGTCGATCACCCGGATACCCGCCTGGCGATATGCTGGTCGCTGCTTCTTGCTGCATTTGTACTGATAAACATTACCTATGTCTCTGGCTTTGCCGGTGATATCGATCGCCGGACAGGGCGGGAATAGAAAATATATTGCCGGCCGAATATGACACACAAAGATTTGAGATCCCTGCCCCGTACGGACCCCTCGGACCTGATCAGGCTGAGGGACAGCATCTATGCACCGGACCTGTTGATCGCTGCTGCCGGCTGTATGGACTTCTTTACCATGATACAAGACATGCGGCCCGACTTCCGGGAAGTGTGCGCTCACTTTGGGCTCGACGAAAGATGTGCCGATGTGATGCTTACTTATTTTGTTTCACTGGGGCTTATCACGCTTGTGGACGGCACATACAACCTTACGGAAAAAGCATCGGAATTTCTGACAGCAACATCTCCGTGGAGCTTGTTGCCCTACTATGCCACGCAGAAGGAACGGCCCATCGTGGAAAAGATGCTGCATGCACTGAAGACCGGTGAACCGCAGAGCTGGGGAGCCAAAAAGGATGAACCCGACTGGGCAAAGGCCATGGAAGATCCGGGCTTTGCGGATCGGTTTACTGCAGGAATGGACAGCAGGGGGGCTTTTTATGCTCCGGCTATAGCCCGTAATTTTGATTTTAGCAGGTATAAGTCGGTATTGGATGTCGGCGGAGCATCGGGAATATACGTTGCCTATATACTGCAGCACTGCCCTGACCTTACCGGCGGTATCCTGGAGAAATCACCGGTCGACAGGATCGCTGAGGTCGCCGTCTCAAAAAGGGGTATGCAAAACAGGATCAGCATCCATGAAGGGGATATGTTTGAGTCCATACCCCCGGGATTCGATATCCATTTGTTCTCTCATGTACTGCACGACTGGAACATGGAACAAAATACCGTACTGATACGAAATTCGTTCGAGTCTCTGAACAGGGGCGGAGTGATCATGATCCACGATGCACACCTGAACGCGGATAAGACCGGTCCTTTGTCGGTCGCGGAATATTCGGTATTGCTCATGTTCTCAACCTGCGGGAAAAGCTATTCTGTTTCCGAGCTGGGAGAAGTAGTGGAAGCTGCCGGGTTCACAGGGATACGGGAAACAAAAATAACGGGGAACAGAAGCATAATAACAGGTTATAAGAACTGAATGGCAGCGGCTTATGAATTAAAGGTATAAATAACCGGCCATATGTATTTATTTGGGGCACAAGCGGGACGCTTACGCCATGTGGTTTTAACAACCCAATAACCAACTCAGAACTCTAAACTCAATTAACAATTACACGATTCAACGAATAAACAATATGCGGTGCCTGGAAATTTTCCCATTTTTCCATCGAGGCATTGGTTTTCGCAAAAGCTTGTTGTAAATTTATACTACCAGGGCAGTGTGGTTAGAGGCAAACTATTGAACGGCTGAAATGTTATATGCCGACAAGGTCCAATTGCTAACTGAATAAAGAGCCGCTGAACCGGTACAGATCACTTTTTTAACAAAACGTAAACCGACCAAAAATATACATGGGCTATGAACAAACAGATCTCACAGGACGATGTCATCTACTTTGTAGTGACCGACCGCTTCTTTGGCAGGAACAAACATTCTGCCAGTCCTTCGGACAACAGCATCCACGGCGGAACGCTGGACGGCATTGTAGAAAAGCTTGATTACCTTACTGAACTTGGAATCACTGCAATATGGGTAACTCCCGTTTATAAGAATATCCGGAGTCACGGGGATTCGGAACCCTATCACTATTACTGGGCAAAGAATTTCGGGAAGATCGACAGCCGCCTGCTTGACGGCA
>CAZWFM010000336.1:0-2849 GCA_964633185.1 uncultured Bacteroidales bacterium
TGCCCTGAGCATTGTTGCAACATGGATGCTGGCGCGAAAAATACTGGAACATTGGTTGATATGGATCGTAGTGGATTCCGTATCGGCCGGATTATATATATATAAGGGATTGTATCCTACTGTCTTTTTGTTTATTGTATATACAAGTCTTGCGATTCTGGGTTATATTGAGTGGCATAAAAAGTGGAAAAAGCAAATACTAAAATAGTACGGATTATTATAACAGGGCCTGAATCTACAGGGAAAACAGAGCTTACAACTCACCTGTCAGATTTCTACCATGTTCAATATGTTCCTGAGTATGCAAGGACTTATATTGAAAAATTAAACAGGCCTTACGTATATGATGATGTTTTAAATATTGCATTGAAGCAGGTTGAAATGATAAAAACCTGTTCCTCTGGATCAGATTCAGTTTTATTTGTTGATACGTATTTGATAATTACCAAGATCTGGTTTGTGAGAGTTTTTGGCAAATATCCCAAATGGATCGATTCGGAAATAGGGGAAACGGCGGATGATTATTATCTTCTTTGTAAACCGGATATACCATGGATCGAGGATGGAGTAAGAGAAAATGGAGGGATCATGCGCGAAATACTGTTCAGGGATTATGAAAATGAATTGAAAAGTGCTAATTTAAACTATTCTGTTATTCAGGGAGAAGGTGCTGAAAGATATAATAACGCCGTTAGGGAGGTTAGTCAGTTTTTAAAGATTCATTTATGACACAAAATGCTGACCAGATGGAAATGGTTGCGAAGACATTTCCCGGTCTTGAAAAAATACTTGCACGTGAAATACGCCAAATTGGAGGTAAAGGAATTGAAGTTCTTAACCGTGCAGTACGATTTTTCGGAGACAAGGCATTGTTATATAAGTCGAATCTATATTTGAGAACTGCTCTTCGTATACTTGTGCCGGTTCTTAAAGAGAATATTAAGACACAAATTGATTTGTATACTGTTATTAAACAGTATGAATGGGAAAATCATCTGAAACCAGGAATGACCATAGCTGTTGATACTTTTCTGAATTCCTCGGTGTTTACTCATTCTCAATTTGTTTCTCTGCGAACCAAAGACGCTGTTGCAGATCGGTTAAGGCAGGTATCCAATCGCAGGCCAAGTGTGAATAAGACCGATCCTGATGTTTTGATCAATGTTCACCTGACAAACAATATACTGACCGTTTCTATTGATTCTTCGGGAAGCTCTTTGCATAAGCGCGGATACAGGAGAGGAGATTTTGAAGCGCCAATGAATGAAGTTTTGGCTGCCGGCCTGATTTTACTTACCGGATGGAAAGGGGAAAGAGATTTTTATGATCCCATGTGTGGTTCCGGAACAATTGGTATTGAAGCAGCGCTTATAGCAAGAGAAATACCACCGGGAATATTCAGAACTCACTATGGATTTGAGAATCATTTGAATTTTGACGAAGAATTGTGGAACAAAATATATGACGATATACAGGAGAAGGAATGGAACGGCAATATTTTTTCGAGTGATATTTCAAAACAAGCCATTAAAATTGCATCAGTGAATGCAAAAAATGCATCGGTTTTAAGAAATATTCAATACAGGGGGATTGACTTCAGAAATTATCCTGCAATACAAAACGGAGGATTGGCTATCATGAATCCTCCCTATGGAGAGCGTCTGGGTAATAGTCAGATGGTTAATTTTTATCGTATAATAGGAGATAGTCTGAAAAGAAATTTTACCGGTGTCGAAGTCTGGATTATAAGCAGTAATTTAAATGCTTTGAAACATGTTGGATTAAGACCCGTAGAAAAGCTTAGAGTCTTTAACGGGGCTTTGGAATGCAGGTTTAATAAATATGAGATCTATTCCGGAAGCAGGAAAGGGAAATACAAATAAACAGATGATAAACGTATTACGAGATGTTGTTATAAAACCTTCATGTTTCTGAAAAACAAACAAGTATGATAATAATTTTCAGAAATATGGAGGTTTCCTGCTTGTTCGGCAAACAGGCATCAGACCTTTTAGATAAATTATTAGCTGATGAAAACAGAAATGTTTTAACATTTTATATTATATTTAACTGTAGCATTACAGAGAATTATCCTAAAAACTATATGTGCCCTAATTTGAAGTTGTGCAATTAAGATTTTTTCTATATTTGTTGAATCCAAAACAGAATGTTTGTTAACATAGGCTTTCTATGAGCTTTAACATCAATGAATATTACACTGACATCAGCAAAGGAGATATTCTTTTAGCTTACAAAGGAAGTATTACCTCTGAACTGATCAATGAGGTTTTGGAAGCTGTGGAAGATAAGCTCGAAGCTAACCAGGAAGAAGGGAAGACCCGAAAAAAACTCTATAATGTACTTGTTGAGAGCCTGCAGAATTTATATCATCATATCGAAGAGACACATGATGGGATATATGAAGATCTGGACCCCAAATTTGGAATATTGGTGGTTGAAAGAGAAAAGAATGGAGATTTTAAGGTTACTACCGGAAATTTTGTTGTTAGTACAAAAACAAAGTTCCTGAAGGAAAAGATCGATAAAATCAATTCATTATCAAAAGATGAATTGAAAGATATGTATAAGTTTATTTTGAATCATCAAAAGATATCGGCCAAAGGTGGAGGCGGTCTTGGGCTTGTTGATATTGCAAGGAAAACAGGTAAAAAGATGATTTATAACTTTTATCCTTACAACGAGAAATATGTATTTTTTGACTTAGCTATTCAGGTTTAATTGACTCAATATTTTTAGTATGGAATCATTGAAAATAGAAGGAACTACTAAAACACCCAACGTTAATTTTGATGTTGAGAAAGGAACTCTTGAAATAAAAGGAAGATCAA
>CAZWFM010000337.1:0-2848 GCA_964633185.1 uncultured Bacteroidales bacterium
CCTGAATTTCTGAACAGGATCGATGATGTTGTGCTATTCAACGCACTAACCAAAGAAGACATTTTCAAAATCATTGATATTGAACTGGAAGGTTTGTACCAGCGAATTATAAATCTTGGTTATAAAATAAAAATCACCAATTCTGCAAAAGATTTTATTGCCGAAAAAGGTTACGACATCCAGTTTGGTGCACGTCCCCTAAAACGTGCTATACAAAAATACCTGGAAGATCCTATGGCTGAAGTACTTATTAAATCTGACATGAAAGAAGGAGATACAGTAAATGTCGGACTAAATCAAAAAACAGAAGAGATTATTATTAAGGTAGACAAAGCAGTGAAAGAAATTGAAAATGAAAAGAACAAGGAAAAAAGGAGTGTGAAAAAAAATGAATAATTGTCAGTTACCGGATGAACAAAAGAGGGCTTGTCAGACCCTCTTTTATTTTTTACAGTTATTCATTACATTTGCTTCAGCTTTTATGATACGAACCTTGTCTATACGTGTGTAAGGTCCTTTCGGACCCCCTCCTGAAGATTATCCTTATTGGGTAATCCTGTATTATATTTATCAATATTAATATCCAATAGATCTGATACAAACAATGTATCTGTTTGTTTTTAAAAATTTATACTAATCATGAACACATATTTTTACGAAGTCTTTGAGAATATACCTCGTCAAGGTCCCGGATTGAACTCCTCTACACGGAAAGCATTTCAACGCATCGAAAAAGATCTGCCGCCAAAACCGGAAATTCTGGATATAGGTTGCGGCAAAGGAGTTCAAACACTTCAACTGGCAAAGTTGTCAGAAGCCAACATTACAGCCGTTGACAATCACCGGTTTTTTCTCGATGCATTAAAAGTTGCAGCTGTAAAAGCCGGTTTTGACAACAGAATTCACACAATACATGCTGATATGGCAAAGATGAATTTTAACCCTTCTTTTGACCTGATCTGGTCGGAAGGGGCTGTCTTTGTCATTGGCATAAAAGAAGGTCTTAAACAATGGAAAAAGTATCTTAAACCCGGCGGTTTTATGGTGTTGACGGATTTATTCTGGCTTACTGACACGCGGTCCGATGAGCTGACCATGTATCTTGAAGAAAAATGCCTTTACGTATTAACTGTGGATGAAGCGATCCGGGAAGCCGATAAACAAGGTTACCTGTGCATCGATCATTTTACTCTTCCGCTCGAAGGCTGGACAACAGAATACTATCAGCCACAGAAGAAAGTGATACAACAACTCAGGAAAAAATACGCAGGCAATAAAGAGGCTCTGGAAACCTTTGATGCCATTGAGTATGAGAAAGAAATTGTAACAAAATACAACAGCTATTTTGGTTACGAATTCCTTATCTTAAGAAAACCCTGATATGCCCCTTTTCTCTGCTTATTTGGAATTTGTCTAAAGAATACTGAAAAATACGTGTGTTCAGTCCCTCAATTGTATTTATAACACAGGTAACCATTATAATTTCAATCAAATTTTACAACCATGAAAAGACCAATTCTTTTACTTAGCGTGCTATTCGCAATTTCAATCAATGCTTTTTCTCAAACTCTTACAATCGATGTTGATGGTGTTGAGCGGCAATATATTCTGCATGTCCCCGATAATCTTCCTCCCGGTGAAGATGTACCGGTTGTCATTGCACTCCATTTCCTGGGAAGTACGGCATCCGGTTTTGAGACTCTCACCCAATTCAGCGACAAGGCAGATCTGGAAGGTTTTATAGCTGTATATCCGCAGGGTTATGGCAATTCCTGGAACGCCGGTGGTTGCTGCGATCCTGCCGTGAGCGCGGATGTCGATGATATCGGATTCATATCGGCTCTGATCGACACCCTGATTGAAGAGCAGCCTGTTGATCCTGAACAGGTATTTATCGTAGGATTTTCCAATGGAGGCATAATGGCCTATACACTGGCATCAGAAATATCCGGTAAGATCGCAGGTATCGCTCCTGTCGGAGCCCTGTTCATGAGGGAAGAAAATCATGCAGCAAATCCAGTTCCCATTATTCACCTTCATGCTTTGGATGACGGTTCGGTAAATATCAATGGTCAGTCTGGATGGCTTTCTGTTGCTTACCTTCTGGATGAGTGGAAGACGATAAACGGTATTACGGCCGAGCCTGATACTTTCAGGGATGACAGTAAAATAAAAGGAATACTTTATCCTTCGCCCGACAGTTCGGCAAACATCATTCTGTATTTATCCGAAACAGGCGGTCATTCTTATACACTGAATTCACGTCTGGGTACAACCAACCGTATCTGGGAATTTTTTTCAACAAATATCAACAAGGCCCCTGTGGTTTACGATACGATCATTGAAGGTCCAAGACAAAGAGATTTTAAAATTCATATCCCTTCCGGTTACTATACAGCAATTGACACCTCAACAAAATACCCGCTTATCCTGGCAGCACACGGATGGAATCAGAATGCGGAAATGATGAAGGATTACACAGGATTCAGCTCCCTGGCCAACAGGAATAACTTTTTTGTTTCTTATCTTCATTATGTTGGACCACCGCCCGATCTTAGCTGGAACTATTTTATGGATGCAGACAAACCCGACGATATCGGATATGCCAAAGCTGTCATTGATACATTGTTTGCCAGATTTCCGCTTGATTCTGCAAAGATCTATGCAATCGGATTTTCTGACGGTTGCGGACTTGCCAACAGGCTGCCCTTTGAAACAGACGGACTGGTAAGTGCTACCGGCACTGTTGGCGGGATGATAGAATTTGATGAGGGAGTAACTACCACACCTGTAAGAATGATCCATTTCCACGCAAAAAATGACCCGTCTGTGAACTATTCCAACGTAA
>CAZWFM010000338.1:0-2842 GCA_964633185.1 uncultured Bacteroidales bacterium
CTCTTACCTGATTATGCTTATTCAATATACACGTTTTGACTTTGTTTCCCTTAATTGGTATATCAATTGTTTTATTTTTTCTCTTTTAACATGTAGGGAGCTGTATTCATAAGGTCTGATTATTCCATTTTTCATTTATTATTTCTGCAAAAATTGTCAATCGGATGAAAGGGTAATGCGCTTATCTTTTTGTGAAATATTCTTATTATCTTGAGATGTCGAATAAAGCCAAAAGTTCAGAACTTACAAAAATGAATATCATGGTTCTAAAAAAGCTGATCATTATCGTCTGGCTGACAATATGTTTTTCACCCGGATTTTCAGAAAGTCCGAAAATGACAGCCGAAAGAAATGAAGCAGGTTGTATTGAACTTTTTTATATTGATCCTTTGTATAACCTGTATCATAAAAAACAGAATTCGCCGGGAGGAGAGTGGACTGAGAGTGAATTTATCAGTGGTTCAGTGAAAAGTGTAAAGCTTATTAAAGACGCTGATGACTGTTTACGGATTTTTTACGCCGGCTCTGATAATGCTCTGCGGTGCAGTTACCAGGAACTTCCTTCATATGAGTGGACAAGCGGGATTACAGTTGCTGAAAATGTGTTAACGTTCGATATGATCCTTGACCATGATGAAAATATAAATCTTTTTTATGTTACTACTGAGAACAGACTTATGAGGCGTTACCAGATATCAGACGATTTGTGGTCGGGAGATGTGGAGATGGCACCTTATGCAAAACTGGTGGCAGCAGGAAAGAATGAAGATGGACGATTGGAATTGTTCTACACTCTTTCGGATAATACACTTAACCATAAATACCAATTGTCTCCGGGTGGAACATGGTCTGATGCAAATTATTTTTCAGTTGCTTCATTGGATCTGTTTGTTGCTCAGAATGAGGATGGAAGAATGGAAGTGTTTTTTGTTGATGAATCAAATGTATTACGACATAAATACCAGGTTGCGATAAATGGCAGCTGGTCCGATCATCAGGTTTTTGCGACCGGAGTGAAACAGGTAATTGCTGCTGAAAATCATGACGGAAGGATTGAAGTGATCTATGTTTCAACGAATGATTTGCTGTATCACAATTGGCAGACAGCTGTTAATAACGGATGGGGAGCAGGTGAACAATTTGGATGGGAAGCATACGGAATGACGGCATCCCTGAATGAGGACGGCCGGCTTGAAGTATTCTACATGGGTAAGGATGAAGTATTGTTTCATAACTGGCAGTTGCAGGCGGGCTTATTCTGGGCAGGGGAATATCCTTTTATTGATGAGGATTTTCCATTATTCTCCTTTGAAGAATATGATACGGAACCAAATTATCTGCCAAATCCTGTCTGGCATGTAAACGATCATTGTTTTATTCGTGATGAAGACAATTACTGGCATATGTTCGGAATAGTGTATCCTGATCCTTATTCCGGTGACCCGACCGTTGTTAATTATTTTGGTCACGCGGGTTCTGCAACACTTAACAATATACCCTGGGCCGAAATGGACCCTCCGTTTTATGAATCTTTGGGTGAGGGTGATGTGCTCTGGGCACCTCATATAATTTATCATGAGAATACCTATTATATGTTTTATTGCGGAGGGGGAGAATTAAACAGTTATGAAATTTGTCTCAGAACATCTCCCGATCTTGTAACCTGGTCTGATTATCAGGTGCTTTTTCAGGATGGTATACAGGGACGTGATCCGATGGTCCTGCGGGTAGAAGAGGAGCAATGCTGGGTTATGTATTATACAGCTACCAGCAATCCGTCCGGAGGATATCATGTAGTTGCTTATCGTACCAGCGAAGATCTTTACAACTGGAGCACCAGGAATATAGCCTATACAGATTATCATAAAGGCAGTACTTACGGGAACACAGAATCACCCTTTGTGGTTAACAGGGGAACTTATTACTATCTGTTTGTTGGTCCCAGACCTTACGATTATCCGACAGAAGAGCTTCCAAACTGGGAACATCCCGGATATGTCGGGACCGATGTATACCGCTCAACAGAATGGAATCAATGGATCAATGCTGATTATGTTGGTCACATTGATGCCCATGCGCCGGAAATTATACCGGAATCGTATGGGAACTGGTATATTAGCCATTGCGGTGTTTTGCAAGGGGGACTGTTTATAAGAAGGATGTATTGGCATGATGGTCTCAGCCCGGATTACCCGGTTGTGAAAAGATCATACGAATCTTCACTTCAACTCACAAATGAGCCTAATCCGTTCCGCTCTTTTACAAAGATCCGGTATAATCTTGAAAAGGATTGTCATTTAACCATTGAGATCCTTGATCCTCTTGGGAAATGTATCAAAAGTCTCGTAGACCAAAACCAGAGTCCGGGTGATTACAGCATAGATTGGGATGGCAGAGACAATGGCGGAAATGTTGTTTCTCCCGGTTTGTATGTTTGCCAGTTAACAACCGGACGGTACACCAGGACTTTAAAAATGCTATTCCTGGGAAAATAGATCCTTCATCTTCTGGCCCATAATTATTTTCACCTGATTATTCTCTTTCAGCATATCAGTTGAGATTTTGTTACCCTGGATGAATACTCCGTTAATTTCCATGCTCTTAACGCCCTTTTGAAGGCTATCCGGATTTTCAACAGCAAGGATTATTTTCTTCCCGCGAAAAATACGCTCAGCAGTAAAACCTTTCCAGTCGGAAGGGATGCAGGGGTCGATGATCAGTCCGTCGTAATCGGGCCGGATACCCAGAATGTACTGTGCTGCGGCATAATATGCCCAGGTAGCAGTACCGCTTAACCAGGGATTTCGTGATGCTCCGAACCGCATATTGTACTTGCTGTTGG
>CAZWFM010000339.1:0-2839 GCA_964633185.1 uncultured Bacteroidales bacterium
GTCATAATTTAATTTGCGTCCGCCTTCCAATACAACATGATTGTTTTTGGGATGAATGGTCTCTATATTGGAATAGATAACATTTACCCCAACAGGGAAAAAGTCGCCTTTTGGCTTCATAACATCTTCCCTGGTGTAGATACCAAAGGGTATAAATAAAAATCCCGGCTGATAATAGTGTGTCTTATGTTTATCAACAATGGTAATATCCCACTCGGCTTTATCGAGCGATTTGCGGAGTTTATTAGCCATCATTGTGCCTGCTGTGCCACCTCCGAGTATTACAAGTTTTTTCATCTGTACTAAGTTTTTTATGCCGTATCGAATTGCTTTTTCACCAATAAAAATGTAGTATTTTTTAACTTCAATGATGTTTCGATACAATGCGTTTTTTCTTTTTATCTTTATGGTGATACAAAATTACGTTCAACTGTTAAATGGTTAACAAATGATATTATGATACCTATCACTTTATGATATATATCATAAGGTTTTCAAGACAAGACTATGGATTTAAAATGCAATTGCGATCAATGTGAACTACGAAATGCCTTCTTCAATAGTTTTGATGAAATTGAACTTCAACACTTTTGTGAACAAAAAACAGAGAAGGAATTTCTCAAAGGAGAAACCATTATTCATGAAGGTGAAGAAATTAAGGATTTTGTATATCTGAAAAGCGGTTTGGTGAAGTTATATAAAACAAATTCTTTAGGGAAAGACCAGATTATTACCATTGCAGAACCCTTTGATTTTGTAAGTTTATTCAGCGTTTTCTCAGACACGAAGTATAACTACTCCGTCACAGCCATCGAAAACTCCATAATTTGTTGCCTGGCATTGGAGGATGTGAAAAATTATGCAAAGACTAATGGATTGCTTGCGCTGAATTTAATGGAAAAAATGAGCATAGCTACCGATAAAATTATTCTTGAGTCGCTGGATATAAGGAACAGGCATCTGCGCGGAAAAGTAGCCTATATCTTACTAAAATTTGGCAGAGAAATCTACCACAGCATGGTGTTTGAAATACCTGTCTCACGGCGGGAGATTGCTGAGTACATTGGAATGACAACTGAAAACGTAATCAGAACCCTCTCTGAATTTCGAAAAGACAAGTTGATCAGGATCAATGGAAAGGAAATTGAGATCCTGGATATGAATATCCTGGAGCAAATATCAAATTTCGGATAGGCAGGACTTCCCAACTCCTGATAATATCTACAAAGGCAACTCCTGTCCTTCTCTATTTAAAATTATTGAATATGAACCACAACTTATGGTTTAGGCCACTTCCATGCATACCAGACCATGAGTTAAGTACACACAATTTCTATACTTCCTGGCGGTTTTTTACTGATACCAGATCAGATTATTCATAAAATGAAAAGGAAAGGAAGGCTACAAAGATATTTTTTCACCGGAATTTGCCATGCAGATATGACGGGTTGCTTAATAAATATTTTATCATAGATTCATACCCGGACTTATAGCTATTTAGGTCCTGCCCAACTATATCTGGCACACTTCGTCGAAGCAGGTTCATTCTGAAAGACTGAAGGCGGCTTCGCGAAGATGATGAATGCTTAATATATGATTGTATCGGTCTTATACCAAAGAATAACTGATAATCATATATTCCAGTTGATTCAACTGTACAGCTTGCCGCTTATTATCATACAAAACAAACTTCTGCTTTTTTTCACTCCATTCAAATGGAGCCATTTCCATCTTTACATGATCAGGGATAGTATGAAAGCTATTTAAACAGCCAAATTTAGACTGGATAATTTTCAGGTACTTGCAATCGAAGTCATCAAGTCCGTAATATATGTTTTCCCGAAAGGAATCCCGAAGAATCGTTTTGTATTCTTCAGGATGTTCAAATTGAGCAATGTACTTCATGGCAGGGCGATTTATATGAGTATTGCGTGCATAATAGTAATACACGTGCTTCTGATGCCTTAAAGGTAGGGAAAAATCTCAACATATTGATGGTCTCCATTCGCAAAAAGAATATCGTACAATGCATTAAAAAGGCAATTTTGGCAAAGTATGAAGCATTATAGTGAAGAAATATAGAACAAGCCTGTCCTATACACTATAATTCAATAGTATATTATAAGGATAGCTCTTAATTTGTGCAAGTATCTTGTTGCCAGAAATTCTTGCCATGACCTGCCGGATTTCGCGTGAAATCATATTCATTCATGCAGCGCAACCAATCAGCAGGTTTTTTCATCATCTACTATATCACAAAACCAGATTCATATGAATACCAAAATTCTATCCCTTACCCTATGCATAATGATTGGGTTTCTCTCAATTGCCTGTGAAAAGAAATCAAGCGATGAGTGGACTGAGTTTACTTTAAATCAGCCAGATGATATTTCCGACAAAGAATATGAACTATATTCTTTGGTAATCAATGAGCTATATAGTAGCTCTGAAATATTCATTCGTCAGAGATCCATTGATGATATTTGGGAAATTCCGGAAGGTTTTTTTGAGTATTCCATTGATCTTATTTTTCTGCAGGATAATTCTCTCTATGTAAACTTTCTGGAAATGAATGACACGGCATATTATTTTGATGAAAAATTTACAGGCGAAGAAAAAGAAATTCATTTGATCTCTACAGATGAATTAGCCTATATCTTCGATGGTACCGATTTGGATGAGAACTGGGAGACATTTTATTCGATCTATCCTGAAGCATCAGGATTCAATAAGTTATCAAGAATCGGGTTCAACGATTCATCCACTTTAGCCGTTTTTGAGATAGGACATTATTTCTTTAGTTTAGGAGCTTCCGGTTATCTTGTATTTTTAAAAAAGA
>CAZWFM010000340.1:0-2824 GCA_964633185.1 uncultured Bacteroidales bacterium
TCGATTTCTTTTGATGGGAAAATGCTGTTTCTTTCCAGGGAAGACGCTTTCAATAGCGATATTTATATAAGTCATTACATGGATAACAGGTGGACCAAATCTGTTCCTCTGGGAGCCAATATTAATACCAAATATTGGGAATCGCATGCTTCAGTTTCAAAAGATGGGAAAACGCTTTATTTTACAAGCAACAGAAAAGGGAACAGCGGAGAGATGGATATCTACATAGCCCATCTTAATGATGAAGGCAAATGGGGGCCAGCCATCAATATAGGAGCAACAATAAACTCAAAACTTAATGAAGATACTCCGTTTATCACGGAAGATGAAAAAACCCTTTATTTTAGTTCTCAGGGATTTAGAGGCATGGGGGGTTATGATATATTCAAGTCTGAGCGTGTAAGCGAAAAGGAATGGTCGTTGCCTCAGAATCTTGGTTATCCTATAAATACAACCGATGATGATTTGTTTTATTTCCCCTGGGATGACGGGAAGATTGCCTATATGGCAAAAATAATGGAAGGAGGGTATGGGACTTCGGATATTTATCAGGTTGTATATCCGGTTAAGGTTGAGGAAAGTGTTGCAGAACAACCTGAATCAACTGAAGTACAAAGGCTGACGGAGAAATTAACAACTCCTCGTACTGACATTGCGGATAGTGCAGAGATTGAAGAAGAGATGGAACCAATCGCAGTTCCTGAAATAGGAACAATTACTATCTCACCAATTCTCTTTGGTTTTGATAAATACATTGTGTCTGCAACGGGTAAAAGTGATATGAACCAATTGATTGGTCTTCTTAAATCAAATGAAGAGGTGAATGTTGAAATGCTTGGATATACTGATCCGTTAGGACCTGCTGAATACAATCTCAAACTGGCAAAGAAAAGAGCACTCGCTGTAATGAACTATTTGATTGATCAGGGCATTGATGCAGAGAGATTGAA
This sequence comes from uncultured Bacteroidales bacterium, assembly GCA_964633185.1. Lineage (GTDB taxonomy): Bacteria > Bacteroidota > Bacteroidia > Bacteroidales > UBA10428 > UBA10428. The sequence goes on from CAZWFM010000340.1 coordinate 951, forward strand.
AGCAATTGAGAAAGGAGAAATTGATTTTATTGCTGTGAATACAAACCCCGATGGATCTGACAACAATGAAGGTCGAAAATACAACCGAAGAGTCGAATTTGAGATCTTGGGCATTGATAATAATGTGATAATTATCAAGCGAATTGATCCTGTCCCTGACCATCTGAAGGTACATTAGCATTTTGCAGGATCCGTTTCATTTTTGTATACGAACGTAACTTCGAGGTGAACTCTTGATAAATTGAGCTACATGTAAATACCCTTTTTATTATTTTTGAAATAACCAATTTTGCAATCTATGAAAAGGTCGATTTTTTATCTGATAGTATTGTTTGCATTATGCGTTGATTTTTCGAATTCACTATGCCAGGATAATGAGGCAATTACTGAAAATTTTAAAGAAGGGGAATATTTTTTTAACCGCGGAGAATATAAAGACGCCGTGATTTATTTTCTGAAACTTGTAGCCATCGATTCTCTCAATTCAAATTATAATTTTAAGGTTGGAGAATGTTATCTGAATATACCCTCAAAGGAACATCTTGCTATTCCCTATTTCGAGAAAGCCATTAAAAGAATTGTACCAAAAAATAAGTATAGAAAAAGATCACAGGATGAGGTGAATGCCCCATTGCATGCATATTTCTATCTTGGAAATGCCTATAGAATAAATAACCAACTGGACAAAGCATTGGAGAGTTATGAAAAATTTATTGATTCACCCTATTTCTGGGAGAACTACAATCAAAATATTGTCGAGAATGAAATAAAATCATGCGAAAGAGCCAAAATCATTCAGGATGCCCCTCTTGATTATGAAAAAGTTAATCTTGGAAATGCCATTAACAGTGATTTTGTTGAAGAAAGACCTGTAATTTCCGGTGATGGTCAGACACTTGTTTTTGTCAGACGTCTTAAATTTTATGATGCAGTTTTTTATTCTGTCCGGGAGAAAGAAAAATGGCAAAAGGCAGTAAATATTAATCCTGAAATTTTATCAGATGGTGAATTCTATCCGACGGGATTATCATACGATGGGAAACAACTTTTGTTAGTGAGGAATGAATCAGGCTCAGAAAATATATACATATCCTTTTTGGAGGAAGGCACATGGTCTAAGGCAGTTGCTTTGGCTGATATAAATTCGGCATCTTCTGATATTCATGCCAGTTTTAACAGGGAAGGAAATGAAATATTTATTTCAAGCAACAGGCCAAAAAGTAAAGGAGGGTATGATATTTTTCAATCAAAGCTCACATCGAAAGGGATATGGAGTAAACCTAAAAATCTTGGTAAAACTCTAAATACGGAGTTCAATGAACAATGTGCCTATATTTTTTCTTCTCCGGATGTTCTGTTTTTTTCATCTGAAGGGCACTATAATATGGGAGGATATGATATATTTTACAGCAAAAAGAATGGAAAAAAATGGACAATACCTGTTAATATTGGATATCCGATAAATAATACACGAAACAACCTTTTTTATTGTCCGTCTGATAAACTTCGGGAAGGATATTACGCAACTGAAGATATTGAAGGATCTGGAGAAACAGATATATTCCTGATCAGAATAAAAGAAAGTTCAATTTTAAATTTTGAGGTAACTAAGTAGACATTCGGTGAAGCATTAATTACAAAATTGAAAGCTTTTCGAAAATACAACAGATATTGTTTTTTATTTTTCTTTTCTGTTCTGTTATTCATATCCAAAGTGAATGGACAGGCAACAAATGATCCGAGAGAAGACTTTCTCTATGGTGAATATTATTTGGAACAGAAAAGATTTTGTGAAGCCCTAAACTTTTATTTGTCATCACTTAAATACAATCCTGACAATTGTAATATCAATTATCGGGTAGGATACTGCTATA
>CAZWFM010000341.1:0-2820 GCA_964633185.1 uncultured Bacteroidales bacterium
CATCTACAACCAGACTGTCAACTTCTGCCTGATTTACCAAAAGTTTTTGAGCCAACAGTTCTTCAAAAACCAGACATTTTGATGGCAATGGTTTAGTACCCTGAGCTTCCATTTGTAAATATTGTTCTTCAACCTCAGAGTACAAAATTTGGTTTTTTCCAACCACTCCGACTATCTTATCTACGAGATAAGGTTGAGCATAACTATTACGAATGAATAGTAAAAAGAATGTGATAAAACAAAAATTAATAAAGAATTTCATGAAGAGAATATTAATAATGAAATAAAAAATATCTGAATCTTAATTGCAAAGGATCGGTAAATCATTAATAAATATTAAAATTATCTCTGTTCAGTGCATCATTATATACATTGGATTCCAATTCTTGTATAAGTTGTATTTTTCTTTTATTCAGAAGTATACTTTTAATATCATTTTTGATAAATTCCAACGGAGCAACGGCACTGGCAAGTCTATAATCACTAATCTTTAGAAAATGATAATATGTTGAATCCTTAATTTCAAAATTCTTTCTGTATTTTAATAGATTTTCCGGGCGGACGTATAATTTGGGCATATTTTCAAGTATTTCATCGAAATATACCCAGGTTTCTTCAAAGTAATCATATTTTGTAGCATGGTTGTAACAATAGCTCTCCAGATTCTTAAGGTCTTCAGGGTCATTTGATCTGTACCACCTTCTTATTTTATAAATTTCAGGAGAAGTACGAGGTACCTGGATATAAATACCTTTGAAGAGGTTATTATTCAGAATAAAGTTTGGAGAGTAGCTGTTGTAATACTCTGCAATCTCATCATTTGTGATTATGGTATCAAGTTTTTGATTGATATAGTTTTCCTCATATTTATAAATCAGCAGAGAGGTTTTGTAGTCTTCGATTTGTTGTTCAACGTTTTTATCTTCTTCTGAGAGATTTTGTTCTGCCTGATATAACAGCAATTGTTTTCTCACCCATTTATCTATATGGTCTTTAACAACATATAAACTATCCTGTGGAGATAATCCATAAGGAACAATATTTTTAATTTGTGAACTGTACAAATATTTATCATATACCCGAGCTAAAGGCTGATCGTTAGTCAATTTTCCATTATTTGTACAGTATACTAAAAGAAAAGAAATAGAAAATAAAACAGCTTTTTTCATCTGTTTAATATTTTTAAGTTGTTAGTACTAATATCCTTAAAAATTTGAGGACGGACGCAACTACTCATTACACTCGTTCTCACAAGCCCCGATTTTTATCGGGATTAATTATGCTTGTCTGTCTGCCGGTTTACCCGCATTTGATGGGTTCACCTGCCTTAGGCAGTCATGGCAGGCAGGTTTGTGAATTTTTGATTACAATAATTCATGTTCATTCCATAATTTATTTTTAGTAAAGATAAATGCTCTAATCATTTTCCGATTTGATTTTTTCCAATAGTTCCTCATTGATCTCGATTGCATATTTAGTTCTCAATTTTTCGACCCATTCCTTTTCAAGAAAGGATTGATAATCTGCCGTATATAAACCACGGGCATCATCAAGTTTTTTAATTTGAGCAGGTAATATCCCGTTCACATAGTATAAAACATAATTGTATTTATCTTTTGATGCAAGGTATTCTCCTTTCTTCCATGCCATAGCATCAATCAGAGAATTATCACCTTTCTCATATTTCACTTCTTCAATTTTTATGCAATTTGGAATATTATCTGTACAAATTTGTGTAATGATCTGATCGGCAGTAAGCTTTTTCTTGTTTTTTGCTTTGGCAAGCTTTAATAATGGAGTAGTTAACAAACTGTCTGTGTATGAATATTTTGTGATAGATACTCTTTCGTCCCAGGAATATTTTTCAGGAAGCTGTTCATAGAATTTTTCAAGACCTGTAGTATCTTCAATTGCTTTAGTCCATACTTCATTTTCGGTCAGGTTAAACAATAATATTCCGTCATGATATTCTTCAAGAAGGTATTTAAGTTCCGGATATTTTTCAGGCAACTTACTTCTTTCATATTCGATTAAGTTTGTTTCAATAAATTCAGGGACTCTCTTGTAAAACCAGTGGTCAAGTTTCATTACATTAATATTTTTTCTTTGTTTAGAAATATATTTAGCAAATTCATACTGAGTATAATTTTTATCTCCAATTGTGAAAACCGGCTTTGTGAGATTTTTTGCTATAGCAGGATTCCATTTGTATTTATAAATATTTGAATCCAGCAGATTGTAAATTGTATCGAGATTTTCTTCAAAGTATTCAAATCCATATTCATTTTTTATATTATTTATAATCTGATCTTGTGTGTATCTCTTAATAAGTATATTATGCCGCATATTATTTTTATATTCTTCCTTAACCTCTTCAAAGGGTGGTACCGGTTTATTCGCATGACGTTTAACAATATGGTATCCGTAAGAAGATAAAAAAGGCTGTGAGTAAGTACCTGAATCAATAGCAAAACAAGAATCCAGCAATATTGCCGGTGCATTTTTTGAACCTAACCATCCCAAATAGCCTCCTTTTCCGGAGGTTGCCAAATGTTCGGAATATTTTCTTGCTACTGCGTTCCACTCAGTTCCTTGCTGTAACTCAGAATAAGCGCTATCAATTTTTTGCTCAGCAGTTTCTTTTTCCAGATCAGAAGCATTTTTTGGGAAAACAGTCATAATATGTGAAGCTTCAATTAAACCTCTGTTTTTACGATGTCCATCAATTATAATCAGATGGTATCCAAAGTTGGTTCGTATCGGCATGGATACCTCACCTATAGGAAGATTGTATGCAGCAATTTCAAAAGGATAAACCAT
>CAZWFM010000342.1:0-2805 GCA_964633185.1 uncultured Bacteroidales bacterium
ATAAGTTAAGTTAATACAAAGACACTTTTTCGTACCACCTGGTTGCAATAAAAACAACAAAACAACAAATTTTATTCTGCAATTAGTAAAACCTGTGCAAGTTACTAAATATTTGAATGAAACCCTCATTCATCAACGTATATATCAAGGAAAGGAGTAAAACATGAGGGTTTCACGGTAACAGAAGTAGAAATGCTGAATTATTCACATATATACAATTGATATACAAATGTTTAATTAGATTTTATTGTAGTGAAAGAATGTTAAAAACATTTAAAGCGGGTATTTGCTTTTTGCCACTGTGCCTGAAAGGCATAAATATAAAATGGACTTTTGAACAGCCTCCAATTAAATTCCCTGATAATGGCATTCTGAAAGGATTCAGCAAGAGTAAACCCAATTCTTCGGGTTGTATGGTTTTATCCGTAATTTCTAAGAGTTTCACCATGGTTATTAAAATTCAATTCCTATCGGGATTTAACAAGGGTGGCAAGTCGTGAATACCCCAGATATTTAATATAATAGATTCTTCTTTCTCAATGAAGTAATAGAATAATCGGATTAAATAATATGTTTGAAGATTATGAGTGAAACAAATCAATTATTATGAATCATTTCGTACTTTTGGTCTGAGATTTCAATTCTATGTTAGCTGCGTTGAACATATTTCTTTTTGCATTACTTGCCTTTGGGAATTCTTCACAATATCTTTTGTTATGTGATGAGTATTCTGGTAAATATATATCAGAAAATACATACCAAATTTCTGACAAAATAAGCTTTAAAGCTGATTATCATTCAGATCAGACCAAACGCATTGATCTGGCTGAAGAATCTTTTTCTTGGGATGATAGTGATAGCTTACTGGATTTCAGGTTTGTATTGCCAGGAAATCATCGCAATCTATTCTACCGGGTATTGAGGATTTTAAAAAATTTTCAATACAATTGCATACATATTTCCTTCCTGGAATTGGATTTACCACCCCCTGATTGTATTATTTTTTAATAATTGTGAATTGTAGTCGATAAAGCAAAGATTCTCTTCGATAGAGATTCTTTGTTGAGGTGAATAACAGACTGGCAATCTAAAAAGCTGCATTGGTTTGGTTGATTGTGATGAACCTGTGGTTTATAATGATGATATCAGAAAAACAAATAAAAAGCAATTGCAATGAGTAGAGATGAAAAATTAGCACAAATAGCTGCCGGGATTAACAAAGAGTATAGCATTCGTAAGCAGGCTTTGGATAGAATAGAAGACAAGAATGTTATCAGGCAGCTTGCTGAATATGCTAAAGACGATTGGATAAGGCTGGAAGCAGCAATAATTACCAAAAACACTGAAATACTTGGAAAATTAATAAAGAATCCTGATGAACAAATTCGGTTGGAATCTGCCATTGAATTGAACGATCAGAAGGTGTTAACAGCTTTGGTTTTAAATAGTGAGGAAAGTTTGTATAGAGAAATTGCACTCAGATACATTACGGACAGAGCATTATTATATGCTATTACTGAACAAAGCAAAAGAGAAAAAGATAGGGTTGAAGCTGCCATTATTCTTGGTGACAGATTGTTGTTAAAAAAACTGTTTCAATTCATCCATGATGAGGAGTTGCAATTCAGAATAGCTCAGAGTATAAATGATTTTGAATTATTGCGAAAATTATCTTTAGAGTCATCAAACAGCAGGGTGCGTAATATGGCCGGAGATCTAACAGATGATTTTGGTTCTGGTTTTGATATCGATTGAGGATATGATAAATTTGGCTGACATTTCATGAACAATATGAGGAGACTATTCAATTTCCGGTTTATCCTTCATTTCTTAGGTCTTACCCTGCTTTTTGAAAGTGTTTTTATGCTATTGGATCTGTTTATCTGTTTGACATATGATAAGGAAAGCACATTGGCAGTAGTAAAATCAATGCTTATTACGGTGTCTGCAGGCTTCACTCTTTTATTCTTTTACAGAACGAATAGTGATGATAATGCCACAGTACGTGATAGTTTTATCATTGTTTTTCTAAGCTGGTTGATTTTATCACTTTTTGGCACTCTGCCATTTCTTTTTTCAGATTCTATTCATAACCTCACTGATGCCATCTTTGAATCGGTATCGGGTTTTACAACAACAGGATCATCTATTTTAACAGATGTTGAAAGTATTCCACGCGGCATATTATTCTGGAGAAGCGAAACTCATTGGATAGGAGGTATGGGAATCATTGTTCTTGTATTGTCAGTATTTCCTCACTATAGGGTGAATGCTATGCAACTTTTTGGTGCTGAAACATCGACCGTTGTTTTCGAAAAATTGAAACCGCGCTTAATACAGAATGTGAAACGCATCTGGTTTATTTACCTCATTTTAACTCTGACGGAAACCATGCTTCTATATTTGGGAGGGATGGATGTACTGGATAGTCTGGCACATGCTTTCGGAACGGTAGCTACCGGTGGGTTTTCGACGCGAAACGCAAGCATTGGCAGCTTCTCTCCTTATGTACAATATATAATACTCATTTTTATGATTCTTTCAGGAATCAATTTTGCTTTACATTTCCTTGCATTTACAGGGAACTTCAAACGTGTATTCAGGAATGAAGAATTCAGGTTTTATATTGGGTTGATCATTATAATTGGATTAATAATTACATCTTATTTGTTCCTGAATCTGCATTATTCTGTCGAAAAAGCTTTCCGGTTTTCCTTTTTTCAGGTTGTTTCTATTATTACCTGTACTGGTTATTCAACAGCAGATTATCAGGTTTGGCCATACCTGCCGGTATTCTTTATCTTT
>CAZWFM010000343.1:0-2795 GCA_964633185.1 uncultured Bacteroidales bacterium
CTGGCACTTATCGAAACTGCCATTAATATGTCAAAAGGAGACATTCCGGAAGATGGAAAACTACTGGAAGCTATTAAGCAATAGACTAATGAATAACCTTTCGGGAACGAATAATATAAGGAAATCCCGTCTGTAAATGTAATCTTTAATTCCTTTTTTAAGCGGTATTTGTTTTTGTGATTCTCAATTTGTGCTATACTAAATCTTCTATTGCATTGTCCTCCAGGGAATCATCGTTGGTAATCATAGGAGAAGCTTTTATTTCCTGGATCTCCAGTAGATTCACAAGCGTATCCAGACTATTCTCAACAGTTTTAAGTTTATTGTAATCGAGTTTTTGAAGTTTTTCGGACAATTGTTCATGCAAAAGAGATGGTATATTGCTCAACAGCTTATCCCCTGCCGATGTTAAGGCAATATTGACAATTCGTTTATCACCGGTTTTCGGAAGCCTGGCCAAATACCCCTTTTTCTCAAGCCGGTCTATTATACCGCTTACCGTACTCGAATTTAAATTTAAAAACTTGCGTATATCGCCCTGGGTAGACTGATAATTATGAGCATCGTGCAGAAAGTTCAAGCAAAGCACCTGGGGAATGCTTACTCCATATTCTTTTTGAATCTTCTTGGATTCCAGGTTTATTGACCGGACAATTTTCCTGATCTTGATTAGTATTTCCGTTGTATCCACAGATCGCTTCTTTTTAACAAAAATATAAAAGTTTCTATAAGAACAAATTCTGAACCGCTTCTCTTCTATAATATTGTCAGAATCTTAAACCGTGAAATTTTAAAATCAGACAATGTTAAGGTTCCGACTCTGGCACTTTTTTTGTTATTTTGTCAAACATTCAACCAATCGCCAGGAACATGAGAAATGGTATACTTCTGCTCTGTTTCAGCATTTGCCTTTCAGTAGCTGCAGAAAATCCCAAACCTGAATACGGCCCGCACCAGGTTGGCTTTTGTCTTGGAAGTTCTACAGGAATGGGACCCGGTTATCGATACTGGCCTGGCAAGTTTGGTCTGCAACTGGCTTTTCTCCCTTATAAAGTTGATAGCAAATGGAACGATTTACTGGATGTTCAGGGATATGCTGAAAATATCTTCTCTTATCAACACCCTTCAGAAGGTCAGGAAACATTTATCAGCATCGGACTAACAGGCCTGTATGCTTTTAAGCAATATAAAAGCTATACTTTACTGTCTTACCTAGGCAATCACCTGATTATTACCGAAAATGATGAAATATACAACATTGGCGGTGGTGTGGGTATTTCGTTCGAAACCAGAGTAGGCGTCAGCCTTATGTTAGGTTATGGTGCTTACGATATTCTGAATACCCTGAAATTTTTTCCAAGTGGTGAATTGGGAGTGTTTTTCAGATTCAATAAAAAATAAACCATGAAAATACTGCTCATATCCATTTTATTGTGCGTATCACTAAACACATTTTCGCAGAAAGAACCAAAACCCGGGAAGCATCAAGCAGGAGCTAACTTTGGTTTTACTACCGGGCTTGGCTTTTCCTATCGCTATTGGCCGGATAAGTTAGGTGTGCAGTTCACCTTTGTGCCAGTAATATACGATACCACAACCTTTATCAGTCTTGGATTAACGGGTCTTCTCACGCTTTCAGAAACAAAGTACTTTAAACCTTTTCTTTACCTGGGAAATCATTATGTCATTACACAAAATGATGCGGAGTACAACATCGGCTTTGGCCCGGGTTTTTCTTTTGGCTCAGCAGTTCGACTGAATTTTATGTTAGGATATGGATTTTATGATGTGTTGGATACATTTAATCTGTTTCCGACTGCAGAAATAGGAGTTTTCTATAGATTTTAAACCGGATATACTATGAATAAAATCATTCTTCTCTTAGCTTTTTGTTTTCTTCCCCTCACAACATTTAGTCAGAAGGAAGAAGAACCGAAATCGAATAAAAATGAATTTGGATTTCACGTTGGGGCAACAACAGGTATTGGCCTGTCATACAGACGCTGGATATCCAAAACAGGAATACAACTTACTTTTGTTCCCGTCATCACCGATGATGTGGAATTTATAAGTACGGGATTAACCTTTATGCGTTCATTTAAGAACGGGAAATATGTCAGGTTTTTCGGCTACCTTGGGAACCATCTGATCTACAACACTGATTTCATTGATGATGAAGATTTACATTATAATATTGGAATAGGCCCCGGATTTGAATTCGGTACAGTGGTTCGATTCAATCTGATGGCCGGATATGGGTTTTATAACGTTACAAACAATCTGAATGCATTTCCCTGCGGTGAAATAGGCTTGTATTATTGTTTTTAAAAGTGGGATGACGAAGAAAATCGCATATGCCGGGATAGTTACTGCATTATTGATGACTTTATCATAGCAGGAAGAGAAATAATCCCCTGAATTTATGATCAGGTTATTCCTGAAATTACCAAAGCGGTTATTCTACAGGATTTCCTTACTTAAATTTATTCAATAGTGCTGTTGGTAACTTCGATGGGTGTATCGCTATGCATTGAAATCTGGGGATATACAGGATACCAGGACCCACCAATATTGTTGGTTATTACTGATTCGTCGATCCGAATATTACCGGAATGGTCATTGCTCACAAAGAATATAGCTGATCCATAAGCATTGACCTCGTTGTATTCAATTCTCGTACCGAGTATGGTAAGAGTCATTGTATTGCCATCGTTGTATATGGCCCCTCCACTGCCACCTCCGGGTGTGCCGCTTTGGGCAGGATTGCCTCCGTTGCCAACAGCCCTGTTGTGCGT
>CAZWFM010000344.1:0-2793 GCA_964633185.1 uncultured Bacteroidales bacterium
CTGATGTAAATCATACCGATGCACCCAGAGCAGCAACTATAACTGTCACAGCAGAAGGACTTGCCCCGCAGCTTGTTACAGTCACACAGGAAGCAAATCTGTTGCTTGCCGTATCGAAAAAGAGGATCAATATAGGCGCAGAAGCATCCAGCACAAATACATTTGATATTGAATCCAACACCGACTGGACAATTTCAGGAACTGAAGAATGGCTGTCTCCAAATATACTTGAAGGAACAGGAAATGCATCCATCATTCTTACAGCAGAGGAAAATCCTGTGAACACCACTCGGAATGCTGTGGTTGTTGTTTCAGCCGAAGGAGTCGCAGACCAAAAGATCACGGTAAAACAAGCAGCAAATCCTGTGGAAACAATAGAAAGTCCGGAGGAAAACATCGGATCTGTTTTTCCAAATCCGGTAACAGATAAACTCAGTGTACAACTCTCTGTTTTGCCTGCTCAAATTAAATTATACACCTGTGAAGGAAAGCAGGTATTGAATATGAATGCGGAAAGTAGTGTAACCGAAATTGATATGACCAATATAAATAAAGGAATTTATATTTTGCAAATTGTTACTGAAAAACAAACTTTCATAAGGAAACTAATGAAACAATAGCCAATTTCTGAAAATAACCAAATATTAAAATTAGATTAAATTACCCGGATTTGTTAGGATAGCAAAGTCTTAATAATTTTGGTATGAGATAAACCTTATCCTATGTTTGAAAAATTATTTCAACTGAAGCAAAATAAAACCACCGTCTCTAAAGAGATCATTGCCGGTCTCACCACCTTCATGACCATGGCCTATATACTTGCTGCCAACCCTGAAATACTTGGTTCCACAGGAATGGATAAGGGAGCTTTGTTCACAGCTACAGCAGTTTCTTCCATTGTTGCAACACTTATAATGGCTCTTGCAGCAAATCTGCCGTTTGCACTTGCACCCGGTATGGGCTTAAATGCTTTTTTTGCTTATACAGTAGTTCTGGGAATGGGGTACTCATGGCAGACAGCTCTCACGGCTATATTTATTGAGGGCATTATTTTTATCCTGCTTACAGCTTTTAATATTCGGGAGCTTATCGTAAACAGCATTCCGCTTCCGTTAAAACATGCCATATCCGTTGGGATAGGATTCTTTATTGCACTCATGGGATTTATCAATTCGGGGCTGATCGTAGCAGACGAAAATACCCTTGTCCGAATGGGAAACATGTCAGATGTCTCCATCTGGATCGCCCTTTCAGGTTTACTGGTGATAGCTGTATTACTGATTCTGAGGTTACAGGGAGCAATCCTGATCGGAATTCTTGCAGGAACAATTATTGGGATCCCATTGCATGTTACTACCATTCCCTCTGAAGGAATTATCAGTCTTCCTCCGTCTATCGAACCCATCTTTTTCAAATTGAATTTCAGAGAAATAGTAAAACCTGACATACTGATCGTTCTTTTTACTTTTCTGTTTGTTGACATGTTCGATACTATTGGTACACTTGTAGGAGTGAGTTCAAAAGCAGATATGCTTGATAAGGATGGTAATATTCCCCGGGTTAAACATGCACTGTTTGCAGATGCATTAGGTACTACAATTGGTGCGCTTTTAGGCACCAGTACAGTAACAACCTATGTGGAAAGTTCAGCAGGTGTTTCTGTTGGCGGAAGAACAGGTCTGACTGCTTTCATTGTGGCTGTTTGTTTTGCCCTGGTTTTATTTTTCTCACCTTTGTTTTTAATGGTTCCGCAATCAGCTACAGCCTCTGCTTTAATTATTATCGGACTTTTTATGATCACACCTATCACAAAAGTTGAACTGGGAAATTACCTTGATTCCATCCCTGTATTTCTGACGGTCATTATGATGCCCCTTGCTTTCAGCATCAGCGAAGGAATATCTTTTGGAGTAATAAGTTATGTATTGCTAAGGATCTTTACCGGACGGTTTTCACAGGTATCGGTTATTCTTTATATTCTTGCTGCCTTGTTTATTCTGCGGTATTTCTTTTAACATTATGATCGATGAAAGCTGCCTATTAAGGATCGTACCTGGATAGATTCAAAATCTTCAAATAATCTCTTTCATTCATTAATTCTGACAAGGATACTGATTTGTTATTATTCATATACGAAGCAACGATCTGATACCCGATCCAGATACCTGCTCTTCCTGGTGATTCCCGGGAAAGATCCTTTGTGAATGGCCCTTCGTTTACATATTGAAGGATGATCATTTTGTCCCTAACAAACAATTTCTTTTGTTCCACCATAAATTTCCACATTTCCTTTTCATTGGCTCTGCAAAAATCGAGCTGTGAAGGTGAAAATCCCCATAACAGTGTATCAGCTATCTCAGGCATTAATTGTTTGGTTGCATACAATGCCCTGCCTCTGAAAATAATATTTGACAGAAGATTATCCTTTTCATCGTTGTACTCAAATTCGGTTGTAAGCCATGCAGTTAAAGCATCAGAAGGGATCTTTCGAGGATACATAACATAACGCATATAATAAGGAATGGGAGGATACAGGAGTTTATAAAATTCGTCCTCACTGCCAAGGTACTTATCCAAACCAATAACCAGTATATTATCTGCTGTAACAATCGACTGATTAAAACCGGTAACACAGGTTACAATTTTTGGTATTGGTTTTTCAGGAAAAAACTCATGATATCTTCCGAAAGCTTTTGATAATTCTTTCTCATATTCTGAAAAATCAGAAAAGACCTCCTTTACTCTCTTACTTACCCTATACATAGTAAAATCAGTAACAAAGGCAATCAATCT
>CAZWFM010000345.1:0-2792 GCA_964633185.1 uncultured Bacteroidales bacterium
TCAGACAAAGTAATATTGGACTTGTCACAGGAAAAGTGGATAACAATATTGGCGGAGTAACAAAAGTGGACCGGAATAAAGTTTTCCTGTATTTCGAAGGCGATTACAAAAAACTGGAACAACAAATTTCTGCTTCCATTGCCGAGGTGTTAATCAATGAAATGATCTATGGACTGAACTTCAGGTCAAATGTTGCCAGTTCTACTTTAATTAATCTCCCCGACTGGTATATTGATGGTTTAATAGCATACATAGCAAAAGAATGGGATTTTGAGACAGAGAACAGGGTAAAAGACGGCATTCTCAGCAAAAAATACAAAAAGTTCAGCAGACTGGTAGGTGAAGATGCAAAATATGCAGGTCATTCGTTTTGGCGATATATAGCAGAAGTATATGGTGAATCAGTAATTCCAAGTATACTATATCTTACAAAGATCAACAAGAATGCCAACATTGGTTTTTTGTATGTTATTGGTGCTTCTCTGAAAGATCTTTCACGCGACTGGCAGACTTATTACAAAGAAATGTATTCAGACTATGCTGATCTGGAAAGCATACCTCAAGAGGGATTGTTAAAAAAGAGACCCTATAAAAAAAGGGCTTATCAACAAATCAAGATCAATCCAAACGGAAAATACATTGCTTATGTCACGAACCAGATGGGACAATATAAAATATGGATACACAATCTTGAAACCGGAAAAAGCAAGAAGATACTCAAAAGAGAACATAAACTTGAACAAATAACGGATTACTCCTATCCTGTTCTCGCCTGGCATCCATCAGGAAGAATTCTGACTTTTATTGTTGAAGAGAAAGGCGGTCTGAAATTGTATTATTTCACCTTTGGAGAACGTAAATTACAGTCTCGTAACTTTCTTTATTTCGAAAAAGTTTTGGATTTCTCCTTTTCACAAGATGGCAGCCTTATCGTATTATCTGCTATTAAGGAGGGACAAACTGATATTTATATACATAACATGGCTGCCGGAACAAATTACCAGGTAACCAATGACATTGCTACTGATCTCAATCCCCGATTCATAAACAATACAAAAAAAATAATCTTTAGCTCCGATAGAATATCAGACTCGTTAAGCATTGCAGAAGATGATCCGCGAATGGCATTGACAAAAGATCTCTTTATTTATGATCACGCTTCTGAAGATGATCAGCTAATGCGTCTTGCTGATGATTTGTACGTCAACAAAACCCAACCTCTTGAAATTGACAGAAATAAGTTTTTATCATTAAATGATAAAAACGGTATCATAAACAAATACCTCTCAAAATTTGATAGCACAATAAATTTTGTGGATACAGCCGTTCACTTTAAATACTTCGCTTTAACCCATCCGGTCACAGATTATCCGCGTAATATAATTGAACACGACTACAACCGGAAAACAGAAACAGCCGCAGAAATTATTTTTAAAGACGGAAAGTATTATATGTATAACAGACATTTTGATTCGGATGAAATACTGCCTGAAGAACTTGAATCAACAAGTTACAGGAAAGACAGAACAAAAAAATTAGCTATAAAAGATAGTTCGCAGAATATTGTTATTGTTGAATTCCCTATTGATTCTGTTAAAAATGACATGTTATTATTTGAAGAAGACACTATTGAATTTACTTCATCAGAAATCGATATCAACAATTATATATTTGAAATCGAGAGAATTAATATTTTTAATAGTACACTGAAAGATAAAAATCTGAATATTAAAATTGTAGAATCAACTGAAGAAGAAGAAAAAAAAGCAAGGATTTATCAAAAGGCTTTCTATCAAAATTATGTTGTGAGCCAGATCGATTTTAGTTTTTTAAGCGAATCATACCAAGCATTTACCGGTGGTGCAGTCTATTTTAATCCGGGAATAAACCTTCTTCTGAAAATCGGGACACATGATCTTTTTGAAGATTATAAAATTACAGGTGGTATGCGACTTCCTCTTGATTTTCAGAGCAGCGAATATCTGTTAAGTTTTGAAAACCTGAAAAAAAGACTGGATAAACAATATGTATTCCATCGACAGTCTTTTAAACATTATTCCGGAGATAATTACAACACTCTCGTAAAAACGATCTCGAATGAATTGTCGATGATAACACGTTACCCCTTTTCTCAGGTTACTTCATTTGTTGCTACAGCTGGCTTACGAACAGACAAGGTTGTTTATCTTATTGACTTCAACAATCCGTTGCAATCTTTGGAAAGAGCAAATTCTTACAAATTGTGGGGACAACTGAAAGGTGAATACATATTTGATAATACACGGTCACTCGGATTAAATCTATACGGCGGAACGAGATTCAAACTATTTGGTGAGTATTACCAGCAATTGGAGGACAAATACGACAATCTTTTTGTTATAGGGATCGACATCAGGCATTACACTGTAATTCATCGTAATTTAATATGGGCAAACCGTTTTGCCTCGAGTACTTCTTTTGGCAGTGCACGCTTAATTTATTATCTGGGAGGTGTTGATAACTGGACAAATGTAACTCCCTACAAAACACCAACCTTTATTCCATTGAGTGAGATCCGTATTGATGAAGATCAGAATTACGCATATCAGGCTGTTGCAACAAACATGAGAGGATTCTCCCAAAACATCAGGAACGGAAACAGTTTTGCACTTATCAATTCTGAAATTCGGTGGCCTGTAATCCGATACCTGATAAATCATCCGTTAAGCAATGCTTTCCTTCAAAATTTCCAGGTTGCAGGATTCTTTGATATTGGAACAGCCTGGTCAGGAAAGCATCCATGGTCAGGCGAG
>CAZWFM010000346.1:0-2791 GCA_964633185.1 uncultured Bacteroidales bacterium
TATGATTTTTCACTGCTTTTGTATCCGATTTCCATGTAATCAATACCCGATTCCACACATGCATCATACACCGTTTTAACATATTCGTCCGTGAAATGCCAATTATTCATCAATCCGCCATCCCGTATTGTACAGTCAAGTACTTTTATTTCTTTTCTAAACATAATTTATGATAAGTTAAATAATCTACCTTTCCTTTATCAATTTCATTTCTTCTGCAATAAAAAAACGTAATAATTCCCGATAAATTCTTTCAACCAAATCCTGATCAAGACCATTTTTACGCGCTAATTTACGTCTGGATTCAATCACGGAATCAAACCTGTTCTGCGCAACAACACTTTCTTCTGTTGGTTCTTTGAATTTGATAATTTCCTTAACATACTGAAATCGCCTGCCTAATAGTTGTATCACTTCTTCATCAATAGCATCAATTGCATGCCTAACTTCTTCAATATTTGTACATCTGTCGGCAGGTTTCATAAGTATTATATTTATCTTCAATGGTCTTATGGAACTCTCGATGAATTTTATCGACTTCTCTGCCAGCCGGTTTAACTGCCTAAGGCATGGCGGGATGGATTGAGTTCGCTAAAAGTTTAGTTTATTTTTGTTTGTGAATTTAAAAAGATAAAATTCATGTTCGTTTCATAATTTCTGTATAAAAATTAAAAAGCGATGCAAATATATAAAAAAGAGAATACCAAACAATGCAATGTTCTGTTAAACAAAAACAACTAAGCCCTGGTTTTTAAGATTTTTGCCAGGTATATAGCAGATTCAAAGTATTTATAAGGAACAAATGATCTTATTCAAAATATATGAAAAGAGAAATAATTACGTTATTTCTAAAAGCTAATTATAATGAAAGCCCTGGTCTTTATAAGGTTACAACAGATTAAATTTCTTTTAAAGCATTCACGATTGAATCAAAAACTGCGATTGCTTGCCATCGCTATTCTTTTCCTGTTATCTCTTGCTCTGATTTGCACAAAGAATCCATTCATATATTTGTTATTTCCAACTGTTTTTATAATAGCTATCCAACACAACAGAAAGGATTTTCTTTTACTGAAAAAAACAGGCTTGTTGGTTCATACAACTATTTTTATTGAATATCTGGTACTTACATTTCCCTTTCTTCTTGCGGGTGTTATACTTGGACATATTATGGCCATTCTGATTTTTATAGTATTTCTTCTGGTATTACCTTATGTTTATCCAATATTAAATAGTGATTGCCATCAGAAAAATTAATATGTGAAAATGCTTAATAACTAGCAACTTAATATTATAACCTGCACTCTGATTAAATTTTTTACTCCAGAGAGCTGGTTTTTGAAAAAAAAATTTATATACATTTGGCAAAATGAACTAACAGGGAGATAAAACCATAACGTAAACACGTATTTTTCTTTTATTTTATTATTGTGGGGAAAAAAAGAATAATAAAGAAATTCGATCAGTTACCAGACGAAATTCTTTTGCTGATAAGAGAGAAATACCCTGATGGGTATGAAGATAATTTAATAACCTTTCAGATGCCGGATGGTAATCTTGTATCCGGACTACCTCTTGAAACAGATGACGCTTATTATCTTATAAAAATGCCTAAAAACAGTCTTCCGGCAGATGATGACGATATAGACAATACGGAAGGCACAAGCGATGAATTCGAAAATCTGGAAAATTTACAGATTGCCGATGATGATACCGATGAAGATGATGATTAGCTAAAATTGTTCAACTCTTCACTGTTTCATATGCAATTTCCACCGGATCAAATTTGAGAAATCCCTATGCAATGTTCATTTTTATTTTCCATAAGTTAAAGATCCCGAATCATAATGCGTGAATTCATAGAGCTAAGTCATACCATCGAAGAAAATATGGTGTTATATCCTGGTACACCGTCTCCTGTATTTAAGACATTCGCTACCATTAAGCAAAACGGTTACAGGGAGATGCTCTTGAGCTTATCGGCTCACACCGGAACACACATCGATGCAGAAGCACATATTATTGATAAGGGAAGAACAATAGACATATATAGTTTGGATCAGTTTTTTGGAACTGCAGTTACCATTGACTGCTCACAATCCCCTATTATAAATATTGAACAATTTAAAAAAATTCTGCGGAAAACCGAGTTGCCTGATTTTCTGCTTTTATACACAGGATGGTCTAAATTTTGGGGCAAGAATGAATATTTTATGAATTTTCCCGTCCTTAGCACTTCAGCCGCTAAATTTCTCAGTGAGTTGCCTATAAAAGGTATTGGCATAGATTCCGCATCCTTCGATAATTTTAATAGCACCCGGCTAACAAATCACAAAACTCTTCTAAAAAAAGGGCTGATACTCATTGAAAATTTAAAAGGACTGGAAAAATTAATCGACATAAAATTTATTTTTTCATGTTTCCCTCTGAAGCTATCAAAAGGAGATAGTTCGCCCGTAAGAGCCTGTGCAATAATTGATAAGCAACAGCAATAATGAAAACATTGCATACTTGTAACGATCCTTTGGGGAATGCTGTTAAAGACTTTTTTGAAACCGGGAATACTGCAGATATTCTTATCGAGTCAGACATCGCTGATGACGATACAATCCCTTCTTGCAACAGGCGACCATTATGATTATCTTGTAGTTTTAAAGAAAATATAGTACCAAACAAACAAAAATACCGGTGTGCTTCGTTTATTCTTAGAGGAATAAAAACAATGAACTTATAAGCCATGAAAAAACTAATCAAGGTAATCGGAATACTTGCTGTCATTGCTGTTTTAGTA
>CAZWFM010000347.1:0-2791 GCA_964633185.1 uncultured Bacteroidales bacterium
TGTATTGCCTGTTTAAAGTGCGTAAGTAATAATACCGTTCCTGTCCTTTGTAACACCGTTTTATCTCATCTGCCTGAGGTTTCATCTTTCGTTTTACCGCATCGTCTTTCTTCTTTGCCTTTTCTATCAGGATAAAAACGGGCAACAACAGCAAAGAAATGGCAAAACTTAATAATATGATAGAAATTCCATAATCGTTTGTTATGTTATAACTTAACAAGAATATATTCTGAATTAAGAACCTAAACGGCGCTAGTATTATCTCAATTAAATTCATCTTTCAACAGTAGTTTCTTTCCAGTTCTTCAAATCGTATATATTATCAGTTACATCAAATTGCCATTTAATTTCCATTGTTTTCTGATATATCATATGGCTTGCCCACAATGTAAAATATGTAGTCAGCGTTCGTGACATTGAGTCTTGTTTCGCCGGATTATTTTCATCAAATAATATGGCCGGTGCATCAACATTGCTCATTAATCGCCAGTCCTGCTTTAAAACTCCTTTTGCATTAAAATCTTTTGTTAATAACAGTGCATTGAGCCGCCAGTAAAATTTCGGATGAATTTTATCCGGATCATCTTCATCCCATTTTACTGGTGATTCAAAATCCGGCTTGATATCGTACATATCCCAGGTAGGACCATGATCTGAAACAAAAACTATCCGGGTATTATCATACACTCCTTTTTCCTTCATCCACATAATCCATTCAGCTATATTCTTAATAAACCACATGTGATTTTCGTATGGGGTAACATCTGAGATCATTTTGCCTTTATCAGTTACAATATTCCAGGGATTATGTAAGGAATGTTCATGTATATAAATAAAGCTCGCATGATCTGTATCTGTACTGGAAATATACGGAAGCAAACGAATAAAATTATAATCCTTGAAAGAAGATTTTTTCTCTTTTTTCTGTTTTTGATTTGCCAACCAATCTGTGTTGTTGTAAATCTTGGGTTTTAAAAAGAGAGGTACTGCGTAAAAAATAGCATTTTCATACAACCGTGAATACCATATTTCAAATTCAGTTTCCATAGGTACATTCTGTTCGAATTTCCTCCAATTATTATCCCATTTGGGAATGAAATAGTCGAAATTACTTTTATCAATCCCTGAATAATGCATATCGGAACTTGCCAGGGTAAATCCTTCAGATCTTATTTTATGGCAGAACTCTTCGGAAATTTTCGATATCTTTTCTTGTATTGTATGTGTTGAATCTTTATTCATTTGTTTTACTGTATGTTCATGTCCCCCCATTAATGCGGGTAATGATGAATGCGTATAATTTGATGTAGATAGTGTATTTGGATACCAGGTAAATCCTTCAAAGACTTTTTTAAGCTCAGGATCTTCTTCCATTATCTGATCAATGAACCATCCCTGAAAACCATCTGCTAAAAAATAAAGGATGTTTTGTTTGTCTTTCGAAAAAGGAATTTTTGATATTTCGCTCGCTGAAGTTATTTCACGGCCCGTATGAAAAAAATATCCTGTTTTATATGTTTTATAAGTGCTATGTCCAATTAAAAAAACATTCATTACTAGTAGAATCCAATTAATAAATTTGATTTTTTGCCTGCGGTATAGCCATTGAATGCCTGAATACAAGGCAATTAATAAAAATGCTTCCAGAATATAGTACAAAACCGGAGCGGCTAGTTTTTCATGTTCTGAAAACCTTGAGACTTGTAATGATCCAAGTTTAAGTGGTATAACAGAACTATTGATAAAACTAATCGCTGTGAGGAGCAGAATTATAAATAACCAAATTCCTTTAATCTTTTTAGGCAAAAAAACATAAAATGCAATTGCTATTAATAGAACTAATAATGCCAGTTTATAATTATTTTTTAAAATCATAATGGCTGCAAAATCAAATGTTTGAGGAGATGAAGAATATACCTGCAGGGGATACCACATGAAAATTAAACCTATAATATATACAATGCTTAAAATGTAAATCAACCAATTTGATGCAATTGGGATTGTGATCTTAATTTTATTGTGATACAAATAAAAGGGAATTGCAAGGATTGAAAATAGTATTCCTGATTGAATAATATCAGAAGGCGTACCATCTCTAACTTCTATTACACTATTTAACATTCTGAGTAAAATTGGTTTATTACTCATATAGTTGATTAGATTCAATGCCTGAGCTATAAAAACAAACAGTACTAAAAAAAACACTATCCGAAAGAAAACTGAAGGATTTGATGACATAACCCGAATTACATATAGGAATGCAAAGATTTGCAATGGTAATAGAAATAAAAGTGCTATTATCTGAAGAGATGTATTAATACCTGTAAAATAGTATTGAGCTGCTAAATAAAAGTATAAGGCAAGAAATAATAAAGAAAAATAAATTCCGGGTTGAATTCGAATTTTAAGAATAAATTCTTTATATCTGTAATATAATAGAATGCTCAGAATAACCAGAATTGTTAAGATTATACCACTTATTAGCGATCCTATAAGTCTGATATAAAAATCGTTAAAACTATTCTGAAAGGCCCAAATAAACTGTGTTAGAAGTATTATTACAGTCAGGAAGATAAATAAAAGTTTAATTCTGGGTAACAAATGACCCAATTGTAATTTTAGATCATTTCTTGAAAAAGAATGCTTTTTCTCAGATTTTACCCACCTTGTAAATACTTCCGGATTGGTAATGAATAACCTGAAAAAACTAAATACATTATTCATCGTCCAGTACAATACCAAACCCGAAGGAAGATTAAATAACAGCACCAGAAATATTCCGGCTACAACC
>CAZWFM010000348.1:0-2787 GCA_964633185.1 uncultured Bacteroidales bacterium
GAGTTGATTATCATTACACTCAAGCCTGTATAAAGCAGAAATATTTGATAGATGCGGTAAGCTGGTGAGTTGATTACTATTACACTCAAGCCTTGTTACATTAATAAAGTATTCAATGCCTGTAAGATCAGCAATATTTTGATTGCTACAGCTAAAGGTTCCTGTGACAGTAACTGCCGAGTCAATTATTAAACTGTCGCCCGAAATATCCATAAAGGTAGGATATGAAGCATTTAGGAAATTCCTGAAATTCACGTCAGGTATAAAGACATGAGTCTGAGAAATTGCTGGAATATGAATTATTAACACCAGCATCATTAACAGATAGATAATAAATTTTGGTTGTTTCATTTTAAAAAATTTTAACGTTATTGTACTTAACTTCTGCGCTATAATTCTACATAATTTAAGCGATTTAGTAGATTATAACTTTGCCTGCTGAAACATTCCTCCCATTGCTTATTTCAACAATATAAATACCTGCAGGCAAACCGGTTACATCAAAATTTACCCTGTTGTTTACCGAGATACCTTTTTTAACAAGCGTCCCTGTGCTGTTATAAAGTCTTATTGTTGCACCTGTTTCGGCATCAATATGCAGATAATCGGATGCCGGATTGGGAAATATATGCAATTCATTTCTTTTTGCATTATGAATAGCAGTCGTGGTTCCTCCAACCTTTTTAACCAGTTTAATGTTATCGAATGTAACCGGTGTTGCATCTGTGCCCAGTTGCAATGAAAGTTGCATATCGGGATAAAACGCATTCAAAACGAATTCATAGGAAAAAGTTTCTGATTCTGTACCTATTGTTGTGTGTTCCTCCATGATATTTGCCCAGGGATCAATACTTTGCTCAAAGGAAATACGGCATGGCCGGTCCTCTGCTTCAGCCGAAGCCTCAAAGGAAAGTATATACGCTGAATCCACTTTGAGCCTTTCAGTCTGTGAAGTTTGAAGCTCCTGTTTCAATTGTACGTCCCAATACTCAGGACTGGTCGAAAGGGTAATTCCGGATACCACGCATGTCCCGTTGTCCAGATACATATTGGCTGCTGCACCCAGATGATCGGAAAAATACAAAGACCACGGCAGCAGTGTACATGCTTCAAAATTACCGTTCTCAAGAATATTATCGGGATCTGCTGTGCCGGGTATGCAGGGAACAGGCTGGTCGGCACCCATGAATGTACTGTCTGCCCATCGTTCTTCATCATCAATGTCGTTTATACCAGGTATGAATGTTCCATAGAGTTCAGTATCGCGGAGTGAGTTTCCTGCCAGATGCAGATCACCGGTTTCAATTTCCCGGAATGCAATTTCTTTTGAGACAGAATTCATATCCCATCCGGTATGACCCTGCCATAACGAGAGCGTTGTATCCAAATGTCCTTCATAAAATCCTGCGATCCCCCCGATACCATTGCTTACAATTGCATTATAATCAGAAATTATTGTGGCTGTTGCTTCTTTATAAAAGTGTAATCCATAATGAATTCCATCACCTGAACCATTTGATCGTTTGTTAATGAAAACATTGTTCATGATTGTTCCGGTACCATAACAATCATAGAATAATGCATAACTGTAACGATCTTTAATACTATCGCCTCCAATATATACCGTATTATGATAAACATGCAACTGACCGCTTTCTTCATCAGAGAGATCAATACCCCGTATAGCAGCAGTACTGTCTATGGTTTCTGTATTCAGAGCAATGAAATTATTATAAACCGAATCAACGGAGAGACTTATATCAATCAGCAACATACAAATTCCAGAAATAGCATTCACAGCCTCCACATGAAGGTCATGAATCCTGTTATTTCTTACAACCGTATTCGTACTTCTGCATATATTGATACCCATGGTTGATGTATTGCTTATTGGTCCTGTTGTATTGGTTGCTATATCACAATTTTCTACCATACTTGAGTCTGATTCCGAAACAGATACGCCACGCGTTCCATCATGACGGATCAGACAGTTACGGATGGTTGTGTGTTTGGCTTTATAAGCTTCGACGGCCGATGAGTTGTTCTGATTGCTATGCTCTATTTTCAGCACACATGTATTTTTTTTCCCTCCCGGGCGACCGTCTATGATCACATTGTTCGTACTGTCCAGATAGAATACAAACGTGCCTGAATTTTTTATTGTTACTTCAGCAGCGTTGTCTTCAGGACGGATGGTCAAAGTGTATTGTTCATTACCGGGATAGGATTCTATATGAATGTATTCAGAATTTTCATAACCGTCCATGATCTCAAGGACGGCATTTCCATTCAGTCCGTTGTTATTTACATCATCAACAGCATCATACAGGGTTGTGTAATCGCCTCCGGTACCTATCGTTTTTACTCCGGAAAGCTGGGCTTTCATAAATAAGACCGGCAGAAAACCTAACAAAAAAACAAACAGTACTTTTTTCATAACCTTTTTTTATAAGCAACTTCGAATCTGTTTCATATATAAACAATAAATATAGGACTTAAACGGCCATTATTTGAGGCAGATTAGTATTACAGGAGGTTCTTTTAGAATTCGGTAAAACCGCATGAGAATCCCGTTTCTGAAAAAAAGGAAAGCAGGTATCAAACGAGCATGGATTTATCCTTTTGGTAGTCGGCAGGTGCTTGTTGAAATAAAGATCCTTCTTTTCTCAAAAGGAGTTTTAAACAAATAATCCCTGTGATAGAATATTAACAGGCAAACATCCGGATCACTCATGTGAATTTCTTCACACAAATTGTATAAGTTTTATCAGTATCTTTAACTATTGA
>CAZWFM010000349.1:0-2767 GCA_964633185.1 uncultured Bacteroidales bacterium
GAATCCATTTTGCAAGTTCACCAAGTGTGCTGGAAACCAATAAATTGCTTTCTCTAAGTAATTCAATCTCTTCAGTAGTTCGAATAAAAATCATCAAAGAACCTTAATAAGTTTGCTTCTACATGGAAGCAGCACTTCCTGCCCTGCCTTTCACCCTTCCAGACTTCATCAGTCCATCATAATGTCTCATTAATAAGTGGCTTTCTATTTGTTGCAATGTATCCAGTACAACACCAACAAGTATTAAAAGAGAAGTGCCACCATAAAATTGAGCGAAACCCTGTGTAACACCTGCTAATCTTGCAAAAGCAGGAAGAATGGCGACCAGAGCCAGAAAGATCGATCCCGGAAGAGTTATTCTTGATAATATACTATCAAAAAATTCCATAGTTTTCTTACCCGGTTTAACCCCTGGAATAAACCCACCGTTTTTTCTGATCTCCTCAGCCATCCTCTGGGGATTGATGGTTATCGCAGTATAAAAATATGTAAATGCAATAATCATCAACGCAAAAATAAAATTATACCAAAAGCCGGTGAAATTAGCAAAAACACCAATTATTCCGGTTACTCCTTCACCACCATAACGCGCAAAGGACAGTGGTAAAAACATAATTGCCTGAGCAAAAATTATAGGCATAACCCCAGCAGCATTTACCTTTAAAGGTATATACTGCCTTACACCTCCATATTGTTTGTTTCCTACAATTCTTTTTGCATATTGTACAGGAATACGTCTTGTCCCCTGCACAAGCAAAATGCTGACAACAAAAACAAGGAATAAAAACACAATTTCAACAAGAAATGCCACCAAACCACCACCGGATTTTTCCATTCTTGCATAAAACTCACCCATAAAGGCAAATGGAAAACGAGCAATAATACCAATCATAATGATCAGTGATATTCCATTCCCAATCCCCTTATCTGTTATTCTTTCACCCAGCCACATAACAAAAATTGTGCCTGTGGTTAATATAATTATTGAAGACAATGTAAAGAATACACCAGGCAAAACGCGGGCAGCTTCAGGAATTTGTGTCAGATATGTAGGTGCCTGCACAATAAGGATCAAAACAGTGAGGTATCTTGTAATCTGATTTATTTTTCTCCTTCCGCTTTCACCTTCACGCTGTAACCTCTGAAAATAAGGAACAGCAATTGTTAATAACTGAATAACAATAGAAGCCGAAATATAAGGCATTATGCCGAGAGCAAATATTGAAGCAGATGAAAAAGCTCCACCTGAAAACATATCGAGGATACCTAACACCCCTGAAGCAGTCTTATCTTTAAGTTCTGCCAGCATATTGGGATTTACACCCGGCAGAACAACCTTCGATCCAAGACGATAAATCAGAAGTATCCCCAGGGTATATAAAATCCGGGCCCTGAGGTCTTCAATTTTATAGATATTCTTTAAGGTCTCAATAAACTTCTTCATTGGTTATATTTTTTCTGCAGTACCCTGCAGTGATTCTATCGCTTCAATCGCTGATTTCGAAAATGCGTGAGCTTTTACATTTAATTTTGTTTTCAATTCTCCGTTACCAAGAATTTTCACTTTATGGTTCTTGGAAATAAGACCTGCCTCAATCAATGTTTTAACATCAATGGAAGTCAGTTTTCTTTTTTCTGCCAGGTCCTGTAAAGTTGATATGTTAATCCCTTTATATTCGGTACGGTTAATATTTTTAAATCCATATTTTGGAATCCTTCTCTGAAGAGGCATTTGTCCACCTTCAAAACCTATTGTCTTTGAATACCCTGAGCGAGATTTCTGCCCTTTATGTCCTCTTGTGGATGTGCCTCCTCTGCCCGATCCCTGACCTCTTCCAAGTCGTTTGTTTTTTTTAACAGAGCCTTTTGCCGGCTTTAAGTTACTTAATTCCATGTCTGGTAAATTAATGCTTTTTATAATTCTTCAACTTTCACAAGATGCTTTACTTTTCTGATCATACCTTCAATTTGCGGAGTTTTTTCCTGTTCAACTGTGGTATTCAATTTTTTTAATCCAAGCGCATCAAGAGTAGCTTTTTGTCTTTTATTACTTCCGATTCTGCTTTTGGTCTGAGTTATCTTAACTTTAGTCATACTACTGTTCTTATGGTTAGCCATTAAAAACCTTTTCAATTGACACATTCCGATGTTGGGCAACAGTAAAAGCATCTCTTAAATCAAGTAAAGCTGCAAAAGTTGCTTTTACAAGGTTATGTGGGTTTGATGATCCTTTTGATTTGGCCAGTACATCGGTTATTCCAACACTCTCAAGAACCGCCCTCATAGCTCCACCAGCTTTTACACCTGTTCCTCCTGATGCGGGCTTAAGAAATACTGTAGCCCCGCCATATTTTGAAATCTGTTCATGTGGTATTGTACCTTTATATACTGGTATTTTTACCAGATTCTTTTTTGCATCTTCCACTCCCTTAGCAATTGCTGTTGTAACCTCATTGGCTTTCCCAAGTCCGTAACCCACGATACCGTTTTCATTCCCGACAACCACAATTGCCGAAAAACTGAACGTGCGTCCTCCTTTTGTCACTTTTGTAACCCTTTGAATGCTAACCAGTCTATCCTTGAGTTCCAGATCGGTTGTTTTTACTCTTCTTATTGTTGTAGCCATAATTCGTTAAAGTTTTAGTCCTGCTTCTCTTGCAGCATCAGCAAGTGCTTTTACTCTTCCATGGTACAAGTATCCATTTCTATCAAAAACAACTTCTTTAATGCCTGCATTTATTGATTTTTCGGCAGCAAGTTTTCCAAC
>CAZWFM010000350.1:0-2754 GCA_964633185.1 uncultured Bacteroidales bacterium
AGCCAACACTTATGCAGGAATGGATAAGCTTGAAAAAAGCATTGAACTTCAACAAAAGGCAATTGATTTTTGCAGGAAAGATCTGCCGTCCTATACCAACCAGCTGATCATCCTGTGCAATAATATCGGATTGGACTATATTGAACTTGGGAATTATGATACTGCTGAAGAATATTTTATCAAAGGGATCGATATGCAAAAGAATATTTCTGAAAAAAGTGAAAACCTGGCAGAGTTGTATGAAAGTCTTGCAAGCTTGTATCAAAGAAAAGGGGAATACAAGCAAGCACTTATATACTATCAAAAGGCATTGCAGATCGTCAGTTCCGGTTTTACACCCGTAAATCCATACTCAAATCCGAAAACCGATCAACTTTTCAACCAATTGCTTGCACTCAAGATCCTGAAATCAAAATCAGTTTGTCTCGATCAATTGTATGTTACAGAAGGAAAATTTGAATTTCTTGATGCTGCAATTGCCTCCTCCCTGCTTCAGATTGAACTGATAGAGTCCATGCGAAACAGTTATCAGTCTTTTGAGGCAAAACTACAGATTGCCGAACATGAAAACAGCAGCTATAGTAATACCCTGGAACTTTTACATAAAGCCTACCAGGAAACAGGAAATATACACTATGGAAAGCTGACATTCGAAGTTTCGGAAAAATCCAGATCTTCGATTCTTCTCGCTGCCATACGTGAAATTGATGCACGTGAATTTGGAAAAATCCCTCAGAATTTGCTCAACCTGGAAAAAAAATTGCTGAAGGATATTGCTTTTTATAAAGAAAGTATTTATGAAGAACAGCAGCAAAAGGAGCCGGATCCGGGGAAAATAAAAATGTGGGAGGAATATTTATTTGAAGCTCAGCGCAGCCAGGAAATGCTGATTGGCCAATTGGAGCAAAAATATCCTGAATATTACCAGTTAAAATACAATACAACGGTAATATCACCCGAAAAACTTCAAAAGCAACTTGCTCAAAATACAAATATCATTGAATACTGCATTATAAAAAACGTGCTCCATACCTTTGTAATTTCAAGCAGACAATTTCATCTGATATCCACACCAATTGACAGTAACTTCTTCCGCCTGGTAAATGAATATCTTGACGAATACCATCAGTTTGATTACAGCAAACAATCGTATAGCAGCTACACGCAATTTTGCTGGACCAGTAAAAATTTATACGATCTGCTCATACGACCTGTAAAAAGCCATATAAAAGGTGAAAACCTGGTCATAATACCCGAGGGTATATTATCCTTTCTGCCTTTTGAAACGTTGATCAAAGAAATGCCCGATTCGTTTACTGCAGGATATTATAAAAACCTGGATTATATGTTATACGATTTCAATATTTCTTATACATATTCTTCCACTCTTTTCAGCGAACTGGAGAAAAAATCCTCACACAGAAAAATCAAAAAACTTCTGGCTTTTGCTCCTGAATACAGTGAAGACCAGTTGATTTCCGCGAACAACAAAATGTTGATCACCCGGCAGAAAAAGTATCGTAAAGACCTGTACCCGATTCCGGGAGTTATTGAAGAGGTAAATAGTATTAAAAATTTAATTCCTTCCGATGTTTACCTGGGAAAAGACGCTACCGAAACAAATTTCAGGAACACAGCAGAGATGTATGATATTTTACATCTTGCCATGCATACTGTAATTGACAATGAAAATCCCATGTTTTCAAAGCTTATTTTTACCCTTGGTGAAGATTCCCTAAATGACGGACTGCTAAACACTTATGAAATCTTTAGTTTGAAATTGAAAGCAAAGCTGGTAGTACTAAGTGCGTGCAGTACAGGTGAAGGAAGTTACAATAAAGGTGAAGGTGTAATGAGCCTGGCCAGAAGTTTTGCCTATGCCGGAACGCCCAGTATGTTGATGACATTGTGGGAAGTTGAAGACCGGTCAGGCGTTAAGCTTATGAAAAATTTCTATACATACCTTTTAAAGGGAAAATCAAAGTCCGAAGCAATGCGCTATGCTAAAATGCAATTTATTGAAGACGCCAAACCGGAAAACTCTCATCCTTTTTTCTGGTCGGCATACATTACGATGGGGAATAATGATGCGTTGTTTAATAGCCACTGGCTGCCATTTGTTTATATTATAATAGCAATTGCTATTGCTGTTATTATTGTTATGTTCTCGATGATGAAAAGAAGAACCTCTAACCTTTCTTAAACTCTTTGTAATCCGGATCTTCCTTGATCATTTTAATAAGAGCTTCTTTGCATTTGTATTTTTTATTCCTCACGATCTTTTCACTTTTATACCCCATTTCCCCGGCAATTTTGTCGTATGGAATATTATCAAATGTCATTTTTAACACTCTCTGGCATTCTTCTCCAAGTTTTAAAAAGTGTTTTCTGAACAATCTCATCTCCAATTCGTCATCGATAAGTTTTTCAGCAGGATTTTCATTGGAACCGGATTCAATTATCTCTGGAATATTCTTCTCGTGTATTTTTCGGTTGCGTAATATTTTTAACCATATCAGTCGGGCCATTCCATAGAGATAAGCATCAAAACTTGTTTGGATATCAATTGAGTTTTCCGAGATTTGTTTATAGGCAATTATGATCGATTCCTGGAATACATCTTTAGCGTCATCCTGATTTCCACTATTTGATATAACATAAAACCTAACTGCAGGAAAGATTTCTTTGTAAATAAAGCTAAGTACTTTATTATCACGATTTTTTACTCCTTCTATTATTTGCCCAAGTGTAAAT
>CAZWFM010000351.1:0-2750 GCA_964633185.1 uncultured Bacteroidales bacterium
TGTAACTGGCTGAAAAAATATCATAATACCCGCTACTTATCATATCAATCGATTGGGCCCTTGATGAAGCAAAAATTAGCTGATTTCTGCATGAGATCGGGTTAATTTCCGATTCCGGGGTATTTATTTCGGAAGCATTTTGAATAATGTATATCGTAGAATCTTTGTATAACTGATCACGATTTTTAATGGTTTCAAGATAAGTCTCCCCTCTTATATCATCCTCTACCAATTGATTGTATTTTTTCAGCCAATGTTTGGATTCTTCATATTTCTTATTTACTAAAAGTGCCAGAGCATATTTTAGAAGATATTCATTATCTATATCCTTACAACTATTAATGGCTATCCTGTAACATTCTTCCGCTTGTTTTGTTAAATTCAGCTTTGAATAAGCTTCTGCCTGTTTTAGGATTGCCAGATAATCGCTTGTATCCTTTTTATAGGCGCGGTTGTAAAAAACAACGGCTTTCTCAAATTCGTACCTGTCAAAAAAATTATCTCCCTTTTTGTGATATATATTGAAACCGGACAATGTTTCATCACCATCCTGGGAATAGCTTATTTTACAGACAGCTACAATGAATAGTATAAGACATAATCGTCTCATGGTCAATTGACTTCTACGAAACTATCTGATTATTGTTTAATCTGAAAATTGTCTTCACTATATTTTTTCACATTTTTCAACGAATGCAGATAATTATGCCTTTTTAACCACATTCTTTGCATTCCAATCTAATCTCTTAAAAATATCAGCACTTTGATTGCTTCTGTTTTCAGAATCAGGGTATTCTTCTTAATTCACTGATTATTCTCCAATATATGATATAATCAGCGACCATTTTATATAAGTATTTCACACACAATTTTTTACCATTTATCAAACACTGCCTGTAAAAAGTAACAAATAACAGATGTTTCCTGTAAAAGGTGATATAAATCATCAGTTATTTCAAATTGAATAAACCAAATAAAATGAAACGAATAAAATGCAGGATAATTAACCTGCCCGTATTCATTAGCAAGAGCGTTTTTCTTCTATTAGCCGTTTTATTTGGAATTCAGGCTATATATGCTCAACCCGAGGATTATTCAGATTGGGAATTCTCGAAAGATATTACTATAAATACTACTGCTGGTGGAATATACATTGGAAGTGACCTGGTAAATTATCCATTGTTATTGAGATATGATAATACAAATTTCGATTTTCTCCAGGCAGTATCTACAGGTATTGATATCAGGTTCAGTGCATCGGATGGAACGCATCTCCCCTATGAAATTGAACGCTGGGATTATAGTAGCTCACAAGCTGAAGTTTGGGTTAAAGTAGATCAGATACTTGGCAATAACAACACACAATACATTACCATGTACTGGGGCAACACATCTGCTCCGGACAGCAGCAGCGCAGAAAAGGTTTTTGACGTAAACAATGATTTTGTCGGGGTCTGGCATTTTCAGGAGGACGGGAACAGCACTGCTGACGGGTACAAAGATGCTACATCAAATAATAACGATGGAACGGGTTTCAGTATGACAAATTCTTCGGATGTTGATGCTTACATCGGAATAGGCCAGGAATTTGACGGTGCCTCAGACTATATTAGAATCAATAATGATCTATTTAAGGATATTCTGACCTCAACTCAGTCAATGACTGTTTCTTTCTGGGTAAAAACAGACAATACCAGCTATGCATCCATTATTATTTGGGAAGGAAGAAATGGAATGAACGGATTTGGAACGGAAGAAGAGATCCATTTGGGTTATGGTGAACCTAATGATACATATTGGGATGATTATATTCATTTTTACGCAGGAGACGAAAATGACAACAATGCCGGCGGAGACCATTGCAATGTGGAGTATGCAACTTCGGATATTACAAACTGGCATCATGTTGCTGTGACTTACGATGCAAACGGCACAACAGAATCGGCAGAAATGTTCATCGACGGAGTTTCCGTGGATACGGAAACAGGAAGTATTGGTGGTAATTATGCTCCGGCCTGGTCATCGTATACCCTGGTTGGTAAACCTGGTGCAAATGAACGATATTTTGATGGTATCATCGATGAACTGCGAATTACCAGAAATATTCTGGATGACGATCAGATCATCTTTGATGAAGCCACCCAGGATCCTGCAAACCCGCCTCTGATATATGGCAATACTCCACCAACATTATACAACATTGAAAGTACTGCATTGGATTATACTGACGGTGACGGTCAGGTTATTATCACATCATCTGTTACTATTTCCGATGTGGATGATACCAACCTTGAGTCGGCAGAAATTTCTATTGCTAATTACCAAAATACGGAAGATCTTTTGGTATACTCAACGATTGGAAATATAACCGGTAGCTGGAATTCATCAACCGGAGCATTGACATTGTCCGGCACAGATACAAAAACCAACTACATTTCTGCTTTAAGATCAGTTTTGTATGAAAATACAAGTGATGATCCGAACACAACCACACGCACGATATCATTTCAGGTATATGATGGAGAAGATAATAGCAGTACAATATCGCGAGATATTAATGTGTTTAAGGCAAACGATGATCCAACGGATATTTCCCTTACCAGCACATCCGTAGATGAAAACCAGGCTGTTGGTACTGCTGTGGGTACACTTTCCACTGCTGATCCCGATCCCGGCGACAGCCATACTTACTCATTGGTCGCTGGAGCAGGCGATACCGACAATGCAAGCTTCCAGATCGTGGGCGATCA
>CAZWFM010000352.1:0-2748 GCA_964633185.1 uncultured Bacteroidales bacterium
ATTCAGAGGGTTGTACTACATCCATATCGCCATAATCAAGATTTTCACCTGCCATCCCCCAGATAAAGGTATACTGTGCAGTACCTGCCCCGGCATGGAGTGACCAAGTCGGTGAGATCACTGCCTGCTCATTTTGCAACCATATATGCCGCGTTTCCTGGGGTTGTCCCATAAAATGACAAACCGCCTGGTTCCCGGGAACCTCAAAATAGAAATAGGCTTCCATTCGTCTGCTATGTGTATGACAGGGCATAGTGTTCCAGACACTACCCGGCTTAAAGGTTGTCATTCCCATTTGCAACTGGTTCGTTTGCACCACACCATGAACGAGCAGCTTGTTTATTGTTCTTTCGTTGGAGGAGCTTAACTCTCCCATCTCTACTGCATCAGCATCTGCCAGGGTTACCTTTTTAGATGGAAATTCTCTATGAGCCGGTGCTGAATTGAAATAAAGTTTAGCCGGATCTTCTTTAGCAGACGATGCAAAGATAACTTTCCGGGTACCCATGCCAACATACAGGGCTTCTTTACGGCCAATGGTCAGAGTTTTTCCATCAATTGTTACTTTTGCTTCACCTCCGATATTAATAATTCCCAATTCTCTGCGTTCCAGAAAATACGATGCTTTTAACGGATCGATAGCATCCAGACTCAATTCCCTGTTCACAGGGTATGCTCCGCCCACAATATAGCGATCATAATCAGTATACACCATATTGATCATATCGGCCTGAAACAGATTCTGAACCAGGAATTCATCTCGAATTCTTTGTGTGTCGTAATGCTTTGCATCATCGGGATGCGAAGCATAGCGTAATTCATATTTGATATGACTCATCCTATTTTGGTTTTAAGTTTGTATTCAATAAAATGAAAGACAGATATTTCAGCCTGTCTATAAAAAAGTACTTATTAAATTTCAACCCGCTTCATTTTCGGCACAAAAAAATGCATCACCAGCCAGGCAACAATATAAGCCAATCCGCATACAATAAACATAATTGCATATCCCAATTCAGTTTTATGCAAGGCTGCAAAATGTTTTAACAGAAGTCCGGCTGCCCATGCTATTAAAATACCTCCAAATGCTCCTGCCATTCCTCCTATACCGGTAACAGAGGCAACTGTCTTTTTTGGGAACATATCAGAAACGGTAGTAAATATATTTGCTGACCAGGCCTGATGTGCTGCACAGGCAATGGCGATGGTAAATACAGCAAGCCATGTATTTATCTCTCCAAGTTTGCTGGCCAATAAAACAAGCATGGGAAATAAAGCATAGATGAACATGGATAGCTTTCTGGCTTTGTATGTTACCATTCCATTATTCATAAGTTTTTTAGGTACCCATCCGCCAAAAACTGAACCGAAAGTCGCCACGGTGTAAACAACCGCCACTGCAAATGGCCAGTTGATTATGCCGGGAATGTCAGAAGCCTCGCCGGTATAACTTGGATTCTCAGCCATAAATATTGCGATTTTTCTTGTGTTTTCACCATCAAGAAAAGCAGGCAACCAGAACAGGAAGAACCACCATATCGGATCAGTAATAAATTTACCAAAGAAGAAAGCCCATGTTTGTCTGAAAGTCAATAATTTAAACCATGACACTTTATGAGCTGTCTGAACATCTTCTGCTTCAGCCTTTTCGTCCAGATCACTGTGTATATAGTCATACTCAGTTTGAGAAAGTATACCTTTTTTAAGTTTTTCATCGGGTGAAGAATATGTTCGCAGCCAGAAAAAGATCCAGATCAGACCTATTGCTCCTGTTAACACAAATGCCCATTCCCATCCCCATGCGTCTGCTATAAAGGGAACAGAGAGCGGTGCCAGGATCGCACCAACATTCGCGCCGGAATTATAAATACCCGTGGCATATGCTCTCTCTTTCTTTGGAAACCATTCAGCTACGGTTTTATTTGCTGCCGGAAAATTACCTGCCTCACTCAAACCCAGAGCTGCACGCCAAAAACCAAATGTAGCTGTGGTATGTGCAAATGCATGACCAATGGCGGCAATGCTCCAACCCAAAAGGGCTACAAAATATCCTTTTTTCGTGCCAATCCAATCAATTAATCGTCCCGCCAGAGTCATTCCAACTGCATAGGCAATTTGAAAACAAATTACTACATAAGAATAGTACAACTCCTGATTGGCTTTGTCGACGCCAAAAACACCATCAGCTGAGAGTGTAGGTTTTAAAAGACCCAGTACATTTCGATCAAGATAATTTACTGTAGTTGCAAAGAATACAAGTCCGCAAATAGTCCATCTGTACCGGCCGATTTTTTCATTGATTTCGTTAAATGACATGATTTTTTAGTTTGAAATTAAACATTATAGGTTGATGAGGCTGTTTTTCCACCTCTTCCTGTCCAGTTCGTATGGAAGAACTCACCCCTTGGTTTATCAATTCGTTCATAGGTATGTGCTCCGAAATAATCGCGTTGTGCCTGCAATAAATTGGCCGGTAAGCGTTCACTTCTGTAACCGTCGAAATAAGCCAGAGCAGTTGAAAATGCAGGGATAGGGATCCCGTTTTCAATTGCAGTGGAAACGACTCTGCGCCAGCCTTTCTGCGAACTCAATATCTTTTCTTTAAAGAACGGATCGAGCAAAAGATTGCTCAGTTTTGGATTTTTATCGAAAGCCTCTTTTATTTTTCATAAAAAAACTGAACGAATAATGCATACGCCTCTCCACATAAGAGCAATGCCACCATAATTCAAATCCCATCCATATTCC
>CAZWFM010000353.1:0-2744 GCA_964633185.1 uncultured Bacteroidales bacterium
GGCCAGCAATCATTCAATTGCCAATATAAGGTACCCATGCAATAGGGCTTGTGTGTTCTGTGAGCATGTATTGCCTGCTTAATGCCTTCAGCCTGCAATACCTGGCTGAGATACAAAAGTTTATTAAATTCCTCCGGTACAGGGTATAGGTCTTCCATATACTTCACAATTAATGCATTGCCTTTTCCACTTCGTTGATGTGAAAGCATAACCTCTGATCCAATATTCCAGTCTTCGGGTTTTGTGAACTTCTTAATACTGGTCATTGAAGGGAAAGATTGAAATCCATATTCACTTATAAACCGGCCCACATGATCGTAAAATGCACTGAAGGGTAATTTTCCGTGCCAGACCCCCCAGAAGTGCTGATCGCCTGAAGTACTTTCGTAGCTGGCATGAACACCCCAGTCTGCCTGTGGAGAGGAAGGCCAATAAGCAAGAATACCATCATAAAGTTCAACTACTCTGGGTAGTATTTTATAAAAAAGGGTATCATAACTGTGCCAGATCTCTTTTTGTTGTTTTTCCTGGTATTTTTCTTTCCAGTGCCAGCCACAGCCTGGAACTCCTTCACACCATGCTACATCTATCTCGTTGTTTCCGCACCAGAGAGCCAGGGAAGCATGATTGCGTAATCGTTTGACATTGTCAATGGCCTCCTGTCTCACATTATCCAGAAAATCATCATCTCCGGGATACATGCTGCAGGCAAACATAAAGTCCTGCCAAACCATGAGTCCATATTTATCACACAGGTCGTAGAATATATCATTTTCATAAATTCCACCACCCCATACACGTATCATGTTTATGTTTGCTTCTGCAGCAGAGCGAACTATATTTTCGTATTTGTCTTTGGTAACTCTGCTAAGGAAATTGTCATTTGGGATATAATTTGCTCCCTTGGCAAAGACATTTTTACCATTCACTCTGAAATAAAAACTTTTACCAACGGAATCGGATTCTCTAACCAGTTCAATTTCACGCAAACCTATTTTATTGGATAAAGTATCAATTATGGTATCATTTTTCGAGAGAATTGTTTTGAATGTGTACAGATTTTGTTTGCCCATTCCATTTGGCCACCACAATTCAGG
The DNA here is from genome assembly GCA_964633185.1 of uncultured Bacteroidales bacterium. GTDB lineage: Bacteria > Bacteroidota > Bacteroidia > Bacteroidales > UBA10428 > UBA10428. The sequence continues at coordinate 1,098 of CAZWFM010000353.1, forward strand.
ATCTTTAATCAGAAACGGCAGCAAAACTTCATGAATGCCTTCTTCAAAACTGAAGGATGAAGTCATAAGCGATCTATTATTGCCGGATTCAATGTCTATTTTATATCTGCCTGGTTTGGTGGCATGAATTACTACCAGGGCATCAACATTAGCTTCCTCCTTTGAAACGTAAACCTGTTTAAAATGAACGTTTTGTATTTCGGAATGATTTGTAAGAATAAGTTTTACAGGTCGCCATATCCCTGAAGTAACAAATCTCGGTCCCCAGTCCCAGCCAAAATGATAAGGTGCCTTTCTTGTGAAAACACTTACTTTCTTATTTTCCAGGCCTCCGATTTCAGATTGATCATTAACTGCTGGAAGTCCGTAACCCAGTTCATTAAGTTTTTTCAAGCCAATATCAATGGCGGAATGGAATTCAATTCTAAGATGATTCTTACCTGCAACCACATACTCTTTGACATCTTTGTGCCATGTCCGGAACATATTGTCAGTTTCAAGGATTAGCTGGTCATTCAGGAATACTTCTGCATAGGTATCAAGACCTTCAAATAAAAGGTAGATTTGTTTCTTATTGATCTGGTCCTGATCAAGTTCAAATTTGCATGAGTAAATCCAGTCTTCCTTATCGATCCACTGCAGATCTTTTTCATTGTCCCTGTAGAACGGGTCATTGATTTTATGGTTGTTCAACAGATCAGTATGAACACAACCGGGTACTTCAGCAGGTAACCATGAGGTGTCTCCTTTCATTTGAAAATCCCAGTCCTTGTTTAAATTGATGATTGTTTTCACATCGTAAGTATTCATTTTATTACAGGAGTGAAAAAGTGTTGTGGTTGCTATGATTAAAGCAATGTAGACAAACTCAATTTTTTTCATATTCGTAGGGTCTATGATTTAAGTATTTTTACTCTGTGTATTATTTCAAGACAAGTTCTTGCATTGTGATACGGACATTTCCAAAATCCTGCTTTTTCATGACTCGTTATTGGGTTTCCTTCCAGATCAACACGGAAAAACCATTCTCCGTTTTTTTTATCGACTACATATTTTTCAATAAAATTAGCAATAGAATATGCATAGTCAAGATAATGATTCTGGCCGGTAATAACAAAAACGTTTAAAAAACCAACAACGGCTTCTGCCTGTGCCCACCACTCAAATTCATGGTCTTTATGTTTGCCCGATCTGTCATCTTCATATAAGAGCGCTTTGTTCCGGTAAATCCCCAGTTCGGCTGCTTTTGCGATTTTTATACTATATCCTTCAACTGTTTTTATCAGAACGTTATTTTCGGTAGCCAAAGCTGCTTCATGCAATAACCAGCTTGCTTCAATATCGTGTCCGTATGAAAATAAAGTGCTTTTGCTGTTCCAGTCTTCATCAAAAAACAATTCAAGATGGTTATCGCGGGGATTTATAATATGCTGAAGAAAAATTTCGATCAGGTTTTCCAGTTGTTTTTTCAGGAGAGGATCTTTCCAGACAGTGTAAAGATTTGTATAAGCTTCAAGAACATGAAGATGAGTATTCATCGATTTTTTTTCGTTCATGTCCTTTGGACTGAGTCTCAGATCATCTATTTCTTTCCATTCTTGTGTACAGGCTTCAATATATCCGTTCTTTTTTGTGTCGAATGAATTT
>CAZWFM010000354.1:0-2728 GCA_964633185.1 uncultured Bacteroidales bacterium
TGATTTTCAGAGTAATATTATTGCTTGTATTCGTATTTTTACTGTTTATGCCATGGAACCTTTCCCGGAATAAATCCGGGACAAGCTATAATTTATTCATTACCTTTTGTACCTCCGCACTGAAGTGCTGCGGCATACAAGAGTGAACTTATGTGCATGAGGGTTTCATTTCTGATTTTTAGAATAAATACAAATTTATGTCTTAGCTATATTTTTTAGCGGTTTAGGCCATTTTTTTCTTTTTGTACTGAAAATGCATAGAAACAATTTCAACAGCTTTTTGAATAGAACTATTAATAGGTAAATGCAATGTTGCCAGACAGGGATCAATACAATACAATTGCATGTAATAGGATGACATCTCAGGAGCATGTGAGATATTGGATTTAAGTTTTTCAGGTTGTATAAGTGATTTTATATGTTTGCATGTAGTCAATACTTTTTCATTTCTTTTGTTTGTTTTGACAGCAAATCCGAACAACCTGCAAATCAGACCTCTGTTCACATAATTTGAACAAAAGCCCTGCCCGGAAAAGGGATTATAAAATACACAGATCTCATCTGTTTTGTTTTCAATCGATTCAATTATGCTTTCATATTTTCCTGAAAAACACAGATTGTATGCAGCAGGCAGGAATTCAAGTACCGTAGCTTCGATATTATTTGTTAAACAGCATTCTCCACAATCAGGAATACATGAAAGGCAAGACTTCATTCTGAAAGCAGAATTATGTTTTTCCAATTGTTTGTATATCTTATTAACGGCCTTTATTTTATTTAACAAATACATTGGTATGAAATCAATTTCCTGAGTACATGGATTCTGAATACCAAGGGATTAAGAAAGAGCTGTTACATTTTCTTTTGAAGATTTATTGGTTACTGGGGCAAGATTTATTCTTTGTTCAGCCGCTTCCAAAATGGTTTGTAGCATATCAGCATAACTCATTCCCTTTAAATCTGACATTTTTGCCAGATGACCGTCCCAACACCAGCCCGGATTTGGATTTACCTCAAGCAATTTTGGGACTCCGTTTCCATCAATTCTCCAGTCAAAACGAGTGTAATCCCGGCATTCCAATCTTTCTGCAAGTTTAAGGCTTAATTCAACAATCATTTTTTTCGTTCCCGGATCAATATCCGCTAGTATAGACCTTAACAAATGGAAATAAGGAGAATCTTGCAGCCATTTCGCTTCGTAACCGCAGATTTTTGGCAGATCATCCGGAAGTTGTGAATAATCTTCTTCTACAATTGGCAGCACTGTGTATGATTCAGGAGGATTTCCAATAATTCCCAGTGTAAGATCCTTTCCCGACAGGAATTCTTCAACCAAAATAGGTTTGTCGTAACCAAACTTTTCCCTGGTTTTTATAATGGCATCATTTAATTCAGCAATAGTATATGCCACACTTTTTTGTGTAATCCCAAAACTGGAATCGCCGAAATTTGGTTTGGCAATAACCGGAAATTCAATGTTCATTTCAAAAACATTGTCTTCAGGTTTAATATAAAAGGCATCTGCAACAGGTACATCCATTTCTTTTGCAATACCGCGAATCAGAGATTTATCATAGCAAAATGCAAGACATTGAGGATTTGAACCGGTATAAGGGATTTTCAGCATCTCGAGCAAGGCAGGCACATGCAATTCATTTCTTGCATCGTTATTGAACCCTTCATCACATAGGTTCAAAACGTAATCGATCTGAGGTTTTAATTTTACCAGATTACTGATCAGCTGATCATGACTATCGATATAGATGAATTTGTAATTTTTCAGGGAACTCAGAGCGATTTTAAGTTGCTGTATTGTATTGTAATCGTCTTCATCAAAGACAGTATCCGGTTTCACAATATCTGTTTTGCTGGGATCACCAAGTATTACAGCTACATTCTTAACCTCTGTCAGCTTTTGTTTCACGGGAGTCCATTCTTTGATTGCTTCAGAAGTAACAATAATACGTCTTTCCATCATTCCCAAATCCTGATTTCTTATGGAATCGGTACTATATTCATTGTGAAACCTGATGTTTTTAAATCCTGCTTTCTGGAGTATGTCGGTGAGTTTTTCCTTTGTGTAAAGACGCTCGGCATAAAACTGATCAACTATTACTCCTTTCTTGGTATTCGAGATTACTTCACGGGATATCAGGCGTTCATTATCGTTTGCAAGGGAGCGTTCCCTGCAGACGAAATGAGTTTTATTAATCCATTCCCAACTTCTGGGATTGAAGTTCTTTTTCAAAAAATTGCCGTCGGCAACATCCAATAAGAATTTTCCTTTTGGTTTCAGAACCCTGAGAACACCTTTCAGAATTTTTAAATCATCGTCTACACTTTCAAAATAACCAAAACTATTACCCAATATCATAACAACATCAAACGTATCGACAGGATATGGTAATTTTCTTGCATCTCCTTCTTTAAGATTTGCTGATAAACCCTCAGTCAGATTTGTTTGTTTTGCCCTGTTAATAAGATAATGTGAACGGTCCATTCCAAATACATTGTTAAATCCTCTTCGTGACAATTCCAGTGTATGTCTTCCTTGTCCGCATGCCAGATCGAGAATAACATGCTCTTTGGATAAATCCAACATGTTGGTGAACATATCAAGTTCAAAAGCTGTAATGCTTTTGTCTTCTACGACATCAGCATCGGTTTTTAAATACATCGAATTAAAAATTCTTCGCCACCAGTCTGGCTGTAAAAATTCTTCCAGATT
>CAZWFM010000355.1:0-2709 GCA_964633185.1 uncultured Bacteroidales bacterium
TGATTTTATTGCTATCACAGAAGATCTTATTCGTCGAAAAATCACTTCTCCTGATAAAATAGGCATATATGGAGGAAGTAACGGAGGCTTACTGGTAGGAGCAGTTATGGTTCAGCGTCCTGATTTATATAAGGCAGTAGCTTGTTTTGTGCCTCTTCTGGATATGAAAAGATATTCAATACTACTTGCAGGAAATAGCTGGATGGCTGAATATGGCGATCCTGATATTCCCGAAGAATGGGATTATATCAGCAAGTATTCACCCTATCATAACGTCAAGGAGGGAGTTGAATATCCTACTGTTCTTTTTCTCACATCTACAAGAGATGACAGAGTTCATCCGGGACATGCAAGAAAAATGACAGCCAAAATGGAAGAAATGGGGTATAATGTGTATTTGTTTGAAAATACTGAAGGAGGTCATGGGGCATCATATACACCCGATCATATGGCAAAAGTATCTGCTGTGTATTATTCCTTTTTTTATGATCAGTTGATGAAATAGTCAATGCATAGTGTGAATTGAGATCTATTGATTCAGATCTTGTAAAAGGTTGCTTCTTCTCAATTTTTACTAATTTGGCAAAATAATATTTTGAATTACTTAATTGAAATAGTATATGAAAGATTTCAATGTGGCCATACTGGGCTGTGGTACTGTAGGTGGAGGAGTTGCCAGAATACTTTGTGATATGAAGGAGGTTTTATCGACCAGAGCCTCCGGAAATATCATCTTAAAAAAGATTGTGGATCTTGATCCAAAAGCAGCAATAGACAGGTTTGGTATCGCTCCGGAATTGTTTTGCGGTGGAGGCAAAAGTCTCACAAAAGATGAGGCAGACAAATGCATTAAAGAGCTGATGGAATCGAATGATATCGATCTGGTTGTTGAAACTATTGGAGGAAGCAATGATTATATTGAAGAACTTGCAATAAGAATATGCAATGCAAAAAAACATCTCGTAACAGCCAATAAAGCTCTTTTGGCTGAAAGAGGAAAACGTATCTTTGAAGCTGCAAAAAACAATAATGTAACCCTTGGCTTTGAGGCTGCTGTTTGTGGAGCAATACCTATTATTAAAACCATTAAAGAAAGCTTTACAGGAGACAGTATCATTTCGCTTTCGGGCATCCTAAATGGTACGAGCAATTATATTCTTACCATGATGCAAAATGAAGGCATGGATTTTCATGATGCATTGAAACTGGCTCAGGATAAAGGATTTGCAGAGGCTGATCCTTCACTTGACATCAATGGAGGGGATGCAGGTCATAAGCTGGTTATTCTTTTAAAACTGGCCTTTGGTATCGAAGCAACCATGGACCAGTTATCAATTACCGGGATTGAAAGAATTACCAAAGAGGACATTGAGTTTGCAGAAGAGATAAATTGTAAGATTAAATTGATTTGTTATGCAAAAAAGATCGACAGCAAAATATATGCTACTGTCTGCCCTATGATGGTAAAAAACAGCAACTTTCTTTCCGGGGTAAACGGAGCTACCAATGCAGTCAGGGTGGTTAACAAATATTCGGGTAAACACATACTTTTAGGAGCCGGGGCAGGATCATATGAAACTGCCAGTTCCATTGTTGCAGATATCGTATTTGCGGCAAAATATTCAAAGGTAAATCAGTCAGTTTATGATAAAAATATGCTTGACTTTATTGATGCAAAACATTTTGAACTGCCATATATTATCACTTTTGAAACTGTTGACAGTCCGGGTATAACCGGACTCGTAACAACCTCTATTGGAAATCAAAACATTAATATTGATACGGTAAGTCATAACAGACACATGACAGATCGAGCAATATTTTCTATTGCAACAGTACCGTGCACATTGTTACAAATTGAAAAAGCAATTGATGAAATTAATAGAAGTAAGCCCAAGCTTTTATTAAGTTCACCAAAAGTAATCCCAATTTTATACTAACCGGAAAAACTTTGATGCGATTTGGAACCAACAAAACACTTTATATTATTTCTGCAATCGAGTATCACTCCTGTTGCATTGATTTCAGGTGTTGGACTGATCCTGTTATCGCTCACCAACAGGCTTGGGAGAACTATTGATCGGTCAAGAATGCTTGCCTCTGAACTAAGAAATACCGGTAAAGAAAGAAAAGAAATACTAATAGAGGAACTTAAAATTCTGCACCGAAGAAATAGATACTTAAAATATGCTATGGCAGGAATAGCTTTTAGTGTTTTAACAAGTAGTTTAATGATCCCTGTTTTACTGATCATGAATATTACCTCTTTAGATTTGAATATTCCCGGAAGCATTTTGCTTGTTCTTAGTATTGGAGGTATCATTCTCTCAGCTGTTTACTTTTTTGCCGATGTTTCACTTTCACTTAAAGCTCTTGATCTTGAAACAGAAGATTATCTTTAAAAATATAGCTGTTCATACAATATCTTTACAATTGCATTCATTTGAGAAATGCAAGAATCTGATATTGAATAGGTTTTAATAGTCAATTGTTGTAATGGTCACACAGACATCTAACTGTTGACCTGTAAATCAGAACAACCGGAATTAGACGCTTTTTAATTCTTTTTCAGCTTGTAGCCAGTCTGAAAGCTCATCACCTGGTTTTCCTGCTTGTACCCTATCATGGTAAATTTGCTCAGCTCTTTTTTGAACATCGTCTGAAGAATACTTTGCTTTGCGCACTGTCACTTTCTTAGGTGTAGTTTTT